>JBBRXI010000193.1:0-5207 GCA_038248575.1 Burkholderiales bacterium
ATCAGGGATCTGGGTTACACGCCAAACAGCGCGGCGCGGCAGCTCAAGACCGGCAATGCGCCGATGCTCGGCCTGCTGGTACCGACTGTGGTCAATCCTTATTATGCGGAACTCGCCGTTGCCGTCGATGCCGCCGCACAGAAAAAAGGCTTTCGGGTGATTCTGTGCAACACGCAAAGGGAGCCCGAACGCGAGTTGGCGTTTGTCCGCGAACTCGTGGCTTACGGCGTGCGCGGCATTCTGGCCGCATCCGTTCTGCACAATGTGAGCGCAATGTCTGCGCTGATCAGACGAGGTGTTGCCTTCGTGCTGTTCGAAACGCTCGGTCCGGATCCGGGGATCGAGCGCGTGGACGTCGTCTCGATCAACCACGTTCTTGCCGCCGAACGGGCCGTCGATTGCCTGGTTTCCCTGGGCCATAAATCGATTGCTTTCGTGACGGCAACGCCCTTGACGCCGCATCGCCTGACTCGCCTGACGGGATTTCGCAACGCCATGCAGCGCAACGGACTCGGCAACGGCATCGTGCTGACCGACGAGGACATTCCGGTTTCCACTGCGCACAACGATGCCGACCTGGCCCAGTTCGGCCATCTCGCCGCCGCCCAACTGATGTCGATGCAGCCACGCCCCACTGCCGTCTTCGCAACCAACGATCTGCTGGCCATCGGCATATTATCGGGCTTGTACAAACTCGGCGTAAAAGTGCCCGACGATATTTCCATCGTCGGGCTGGACGATATTCAGCTCGCCAGCTTCACCTCGCCTCCGCTGACCACCGTCCGCCAGCCGTTCGCGCAGATTGCCGGTGCGGCCGTCGAAAGCATCTGCGCGCGCCTGGCCGACCCGGGGCGCGCCGGGACAGTCACTTACCTCGAGCCGACGCTCGTCGAGCGCGCGTCGACCGCGCGCATCTGAAGGCGACGCCTGCCGCAGGGCGTCTCGAGACGACCTGGCACGGCGCCCGGCGAGACCCGGACGGACCTTACGCGTAGCGGCGAGGCGCTGAATCGTCATATCCGGTGTATTGTGCACGGCGGGCGAGCGGGTTAATGACGCTACAATTCAAGCACCTCAGCGGAGATTGTCCTCGATGCGTTTTGTTGACCCAGATCGCTACGCCGGATTGAAGGCAACGGGCAAGCTCCCCTCGCCCAAGGGCGTCGCCTTTTCAATCATCAAACTGCTGCAGCGCGACGACTTCCGGATCACCGACCTGGTCCAGCTGGTTCAGTCGGACCCGGCGATCGCCGGGCGCCTGCTCTATTTCGCCAACGCCGCCGCCTTCGCGCGCACGCGGCCGATTGCTTCGCTGCAGCGGGCAATCGTCGCACTCGGTTCGTTTCGCGTCCGCGACCTGGTCATCGGGCTTTCGGTGATGCACGGCCACAAGAGTGGGCGCTGCCCGGCCTTCGATTACGAAGACTTCTGGGGGCACTCGCTGGCGACCGGCATCGCCTGCCAGGAACTCGCGCAGTTCGCCCAGCTATCGAGCGAGGAAATCTTCACCATCGGCCTGCTCGCGCGCGTCGGCGAACTGGCGCTCGCCTCGCTGTTCCCCGACGAGTACTCGGAGATCATCATCGCCGGACGCGAGCAGCACGGCGATACGCTGGCGCTCGAGCTCGAGCGTTTCGGCATGGACCACCGCGAACTGGCGTGCAGCCTGCTCGATGAATGGGGCCTGCCCGAGGTCCTCATCGCCGCTGCCTTCCACCACGAAGACCCCGACGCCGCGGGCTTTGCCGACGGCTCGCGGGTGCAGACGCTGACCCATTCGCTGAATTTCGCAAGTTCGCTCGCGCACCTGTGCATGGTCGACGAGGAAGCGCGCTGGAGCCTGCTACCGGCGCTGCTGGCGCGCGCGGCGCGCCTGGGCATCGGCGGCGACGCGCTCAACGAACTCGTCGATCGCATGGTCGCGCGCTGGCGCGAGTGGGGCGCCAAGCTCCAGATACGGACACAGGATATCCCGCCGTTTGCGCAGATTCTCGCCGCGACGCCGCCGATGCGGCGCATGGGCGGCAGCGCCGATAGCCAAAGCCAGCGCGCAGGCCCGCCAGCGCTGCACGTTCAGCTGATCGGCGTTCCCCTCGCCGAACTGCCGGGCCTCGTCGCGCAAATCGAGGAACTCGGCCACCAGCCGGAGGTGATCGACGACTCGCCCGAAGACTTGCTGCAGGTTCTGCGCCGTCCGGCGCCTATCATCATTGCCGACATGGCGATGCCGGGGCTCAAGGTCGCCGAACTTTTCCGCAGCCTGCGCCAGAACCCGACCGGCAAGGAAAGCTACGCGCTGCTCGTGGCCTCGCCGGAGAGCGAGGAACACGTTCTCGCGGTCATCGACGCCGGCGCCGACGACGTTCTGATCAAGCCGATCAACGTTCAGACGCTGCGCGTGCACCTCAATATGGCGGCACGCATGCTGCTCCTGCGCCAGGAAATACACCGCGAGCGCCTCGGCGTCATGCGTTCGACCGACGAGTTCGCGCTGGCCCAGAAAAGGCTGTTGCAGGACGCCCTGACCGACACGCTGACCCAGCTTCCCAATCGCCGCAACGGTCTCGATTTCCTCGAATCGCAATGGATTTTCGCGCGCTCGAGCGGCGCCGCGCTCGCCTGCCTGATGCTCGATATCGACCATTTCAAGCGCATCAACGATAGCCACGGCCACGCGGCGGGCGACGCCGTGTTGCGTCAGCTGGCCGACGTCCTGCGCCAGGCCTCGCGCGGCGAAGACATGGTTTTTCGCTATGGCGGAGAAGAATTCGCAGCGGTTCTGACCAACGCCACCCTGCGCATCGCGCTGCAGATCGGCGAGCGCATGCGCGGGCTCGTCGAGCAAACGGCTTTCGTCTGGGAAGACCAGCCGATCCCGGTCACGCTCAGCGTCGGTGTGGCTATCGCCAGCGAAAGCAACGGCGACAGCCTGGCGCTGATCCAGGCCGCCGACACGGCGCTGTACCAGGCCAAAGACGCGGGACGCAACCGGGTCGTCGCCTTGCCGTGACGGTCGGCGCCTGGCGCCAGCGCGTCCGTTACATTTTCTCTCAGCGCGCGCGACTCCGGTTGATTATCATGGGCGCTTTTGCGCGGCTAAGCCCCTGATGTATCTTCCCCGAATTCCCCTGCAGCGTTACTCGGTCGCCGTTTATCTTGCCGTCGCGTTTTGCCTTATTGCGCTGCTGACGCGCCTCGCTCTTGCGTTACGCCCGGATTTTAGCGGACCAGCGAGCGAGTTGATCGCGGCATTTGTCGTCGGCAGCGTCTTCGATCTTGCCACGGCGGCCTGCCTTCTGGCGCCGCTCAACCTCTTTCTCGCCGTGCTACCGAACCGGCTGGCGCGCTCGCACCCGACCCGCCTGCTGATCGGCCTCGGTGTTGCCGTCGCTATCTTTTTGCTGCTGTTTACGGCCGTCGCCGAGTGGATTTTCTGGGACGAATTCGCCAGCCGTTTCAACTTCATTGCCGTCGATTACCTCGTCTATACGCACGAAGTCATCGGCAATATCTGGCAGAGCTACCCGGTCGGAAAGATCCTCATCGGCCTCGCCGTGCTCGCGCTCGCGCTTGCCTGGCCGCTGGTCCGCCGCTCGTGGCCAACTGTGGCGCAGCCGCTCAACGCATTCGGTCGCCTAGCCGGGATCATTGTCGCAATCGCTCTGCCGGTAGTGATTTTTTACGCCGTCTCGTCGACCGACAAGAACCGGTTTTCAAGCGACGCCGTCAACGAACTCGCCGGCAACGGGCTCTACGAATTCGCCGCGGCGGCACGCAACAACGAATTGGATTACATGCGGCTTTACGCCACGTTGCCCGACAAGGAGGCCTTCGCGCTGGTGCGCGCCAAACAATCGGCAAGTTCGGACGGTTGGCGCTCGGCCGACGTCGAGGACCGGCAGTATGCGATTCGCTCAACGGGCGCCGAAAAACGTCTGAATGTCGTCATGATCAGCGTCGAGAGCCTTGGCGCCGAGTTCGTCGGCGCCTGGGGCGACCTGCGCGGCCTGACGCCGCGCCTTGACAAACTCGCCAAGGAGAGTCTGATTTTCACCAAGGTTTATGCCACTGGCAACCGCACCGTGCGCGGCCTCGAAGCGCTAGCTTTGGCGATTCCGCCAACACCTGGCCAGTCGATTGTCAAGCGACCGAACAACGGCAACATGTTTACCGTCGGTGACGTTTTCGAGAACAAGGGTTACGACTCGGCGTACCTCTACGGCGGCTATGGTTACTTCGACAACATGACCGAATTTTTTACCAACAACGATTACCGCGTCGTCGATCGCCAGGCGATCGCCAAGGAAAAAATCCATTACGAGAACATCTGGGGCGTCGCCGACGAGGATCTGTTCGACCTCGTCATTGCCGAAATCGACGCTTCTCTCGTGCGCTCCGGTGGCAAGCAGCCGGTCTTCGCGCACGTCATGACGACGAGCAATCACCGGCCGTTTAGCTACCCTGAAGGTCGCATCGACATCCCGTCCGGCAGCGGCCGCGATGGTGCCGTCAAATACACCGACTGGGCGATCGGCCATTTCATCGACACAGCGAAAAAGAAGCCGTGGTTCGCCGACACGGTTTTTGTCATCACCGCCGACCACGGCGCAAGCGCACGCGGGACCGGCGAGATCCCGATCGACAGATACCTCATCCCGGTCCTGTTTTACTCGCCGGCGCATTTACGGCCAGGCCGCGTCGATCGGCTGATGTCGCAAATCGACGTTTTGCCGACGCTGCTCGGCCGGCTGAATTTCAGTTACGACAGCAAGTTCTTTGGACAGGACATTTTCCGCGTTCCAGCCGGCGAAGAGCGCGCTTTTGTCGCCAACTACCAGTCGCTCGGCTATCTGCGTGACGGCCGACTGGTCATGCTTTACCCGCGCCGCAAGGTGACGGTGGCGGCCAGCCAGCACGCCGGATCACCGCGCAGCGTCGCGCCGGTTGACGAAGCAACGCTACGCCGCGAGGCGATTTCATGGTACGAAGCCGCTTCGCTTGCCTTCGCCCGCGGACGTTATCTCGACGAAGACGGCGACGCGTCCGCACGCCGGCGCAAGCTCACAGGTCATTGAGCCGGTTGCGCTCATCGGCGACGCGCACCGCTTCGCCCTCGATAATGTCGCCGTCCGCCGCCGGCCGCTCGGAACGCGCCGAAAAGCCCTGCTCGGCCTGGGCCGCCATCTGTTCGCGGATCTGCTGGCGCA
>JBBRXI010000194.1:0-5180 GCA_038248575.1 Burkholderiales bacterium
CGTCGCGTAAATGCCTTCGGCGTCCTTTCCGGCGATCTTGAGGAAGCCGTCGCCCTTGATGCCGTCGGGGCCGACGAAGGCAACCTTGATCTTGCGTTTACTCATCAGCGCCAGGAGTTTCGACGCTTCCGGATGGTAGCCACCGAAAATCAGCACGTCGGCGCCTTCCTTGCGCAACTTCTGGATGACCGCCGTGTAATCCATGGCGCCCGGCTGGATGCCTTCGTACATCACGATCTTGGCCTTGCCACCCTTTTCGATCGCTTCCTTGGAGAAGTCGGCGAAGCCTTTGCCGTAGTCGCCCTTATCGTGAATGATGGCGATTTTCTTGGCGTTCAGCTTGTCGGTGACGAAGGCTGCGGCGATCTTGCCCTGGTCGTCGTCGGCGGCGATCGTGCGATAGAAGTTCGGGTACTCGCCACTTTTCGTCAGCGGCGGATTGGTCGCCGACGGGCTGATGACGATGACTTTGGCACCCTTGTAAATCCCCATCGCGGCTTTGGTCGCGCCGGAGCACACGTGGCCGACGACGATCTGCACGCCCTCGGAGACGAGTTTGGTCGCGACGTTGGTGGCGATTTCGGGCTTGCATTGGTCATCGGCAAGCACCAGTTCAACCTTCTTGCCGTTGATGCCGCCTTTGGCGTTAATGTCGGTGACGACCATTTCGGCGGCGTCCTTGGTCGGCAGGCCGTAGGGCGCCAGATCGCCGGTATGCGGACCGGCGACGCCGATTTTGATCGTGTCGGCAGCGAAGGCGGGTGCGGTAACGGCCAGCGCAGCCAGCGCGCTAACTGCGAATCTGACCAGAGTCGATTTAGGCATCGGTACAGTCTCCCTGTGGATAAGTCAAAAAAAACCCGTGGACCTTATTAGAAAAGCCGCCGCCGGTCAAGTAAAAAGTCTCGTGTTTTCAGGGCCCCGGCACGCCGCTCCGCATTCGATGACGTTTGCTTGTGCACAGGGGTGGTGCATGGCGCTGAAACAATTTGCAATCATTTGACGACGCGCTGAAATATTTTACCCGACACCAGCGCCGACAATGGCCTCGTCAAAGCAGTCGCAGCCGACCGCCCTTATGACCATCAACCCAAGGAGTCTCGAGATGAACCGCACAGCAATTCCCCGCTTTCCCTCCGGCCTGACATTCCTCCTCCAGCCTCGCCTCCACCTTTTTTCGCCGCGCCGTCTCGTCACCGCGTTGGCCGTCGCGCTGGGCGTGAGCGCTGGCGCCTACGCCGCTATGCCGTCTGCGGGCGAAGCGCCCGGTCAACGCGCCGGCATGTCCGCCGAGCAGCGCATGCGTGACCTGCATGGCCTGCATGGCCTGCGCGGCATCATGCGCCTGCACGACGAACTGAAACTCGACGCGAGACAGGAAGTACTGTGGAACGACGCCGCCAAGTCCGCCCGCGAGTCGATGGCCGGCACGCACCAGCGCCTGCGCCAGGAGCGCGAGGAAACGCTGGCGCTGCTCAACCAGCCGGGTACCGACCTGCGCACGCTGGTCAGGCGCACAGACGAGGTCCACGCCGACGCGCAGAAGCAGCACCTTGCCACGCGCGAGCACTGGCTCGTCGTCTATGACGCGCTCAGCGCCGAGCAGAGGGAAAAGGTCCGCGTATTTTTCAAGGACCGCATCGAGCGCAGTGGCGAAGCCCGGCACGCGCCGCGCGCTCGCGACGCTCAGCGCGCAGCACAGCGCGGCTGAGCGTTGTGACCCCGCGCCGGGCCACGGCCCCGGCGCGCCGAGCTTGGCGTCGCGCCCAGCACGGCACCGGCGCCCGGCGTTACACAAATGCCACGCTTGGCCCGTAGGCCGGGCGCGCTGCTGGGTATAATGGGCGTTTCACCGAAACCCTTAATTTATGCGCTCGCTCCAGTCGTTCGTCCTTGCCCTGTTACTCCTGCCGGCTCTCGCCTTTGCTCAGCAAATGCCGACGCCACCGGCACTCGCCGCCAAGTCCTGGCTGCTCATCGAATCCGGTTCCGGTCAGGAACTTGCCGCGCAGAGCGCCGACGAGCGCCTCGAACCGGCGTCGCTGACCAAGCTGATGACCGCCTATCTCACCTTCGCCGCGCTCAAACAGGGGACAATCAAGCTTGATCAGACCGTGACGGTGTCTGAAAGGGCCTGGAAAGCGCAGGGCTCGCGCATGTTCATCCAGGTCGGCAAGCAGGTCGCCATCGACGACTTGATCAAGGGCATGATTGTCCAGTCCGGCAACGACGCGTGCGTCGCGCTCGCCGAGGCGATCGCCGGTAGCGAAGAAAATTTCGTGCAGATGATGAATCGCGAGGCGCAGCGCCTGGGCATGAAGGCGTCGAGCTTTCGCAATTCGGCCGGCATGCCCGACCCACAGCACTACACGACGGCGCGCGATCTGTCGATCATCGCCGGCGCGCTCATCCGCGATTTCCCTGACGAATACGCAAAATACTATTCGCTCAAGGAGTTTCGCTACAACAGCATCACGCAGCCCAACCGCAACCGGCTGCTCTGGCTCGACCCGACCGTCGACGGCGTCAAGACCGGATATACCGAAGCCGCCGGCTACTGCCTGATCTCGTCGGCCAAGCGCGGCCCGCGCCGCCTGCTGGCGATCGTGCTCGGCGCGGCGTCCGACGGCGTGCGCGCGCAGGAGTCGCTCAAGCTCCTCAACTTTGGCTTCCAGTTTTACGACGCCGTCCAGCTTTACGCCAAGCAGCAGGCGGTCTCCAACCTCAAGGTCTGGAAGGGCTCTGAGGCGACCGTCAAGGCCGGCTTCAGCCACGATTTCATTCTCGCCGTTCCCAAGGGATTCGCGCCGCGCCTGAAGGCCGAACTCGTCTCGCAGCAGCCGCTGATCGCGCCGGTTTCGGCCGGACAGATGGTCGGAACGATGAAGGTCAGTCTCGACGGCAAGCCGTTCGGCGACTACCCGGTGATGGCCATTGAAGGTGTTCCGGTCGCCAACATTTTCGGCCGTGCCGTGGACACCGTGCGTCTCTGGTTTAACTGAAAGGAAGGCACATGAACGCGTATCTCAATGGCGACTTTCTGCCGCTCAGCGAAGCACGAATTTCGCCGCTCGACCGCGGCTTTCTGTTCGGCGACGGCGGCTACGAAGTCATCCCGGTCTATTCGCAGCAGCCGTTTCGCATCGACGAACACCTGCGCCGTCTGCAATCGACGCTCGATGGCATTCAGTTGCCTAACCCGCACAGCGTTGCCGAGTGGCGGGCGATCATCCTGCGCCTGATCGCCGCGGCCGACTTCGCCGACCAGGCGGTCTATATCCAGGTCAGTCGGGGCGCCGACACGCGGCGCGACCACGCTTTCCCGCAAGGCGTCGCGCCGACCGTCTTTCTATTTACCGCGCCACTCGTCGGCCCGAGCGCAGCACAGCGTGATGCCGGCGTCACGGCGATCACGGCGACCGACATCCGTTGGGATCGCTGCGACCTCAAAACCGTTTCGATGGTCGCCAACGTGCTCATGCGCCAGCTTGCCGTCGACGCGGGCTGCGCCGAAACGATCATGCTGCGCGAGGGCTATCTCACCGAGGGCTCGGCGACCAACGTTTTCTGCGTCAAGGACGGGATCATTCTCGCGCCGCCTAAGGACAACCGCATTCTGCCCGGGATCACCTACGACGTCGTCCTCGAACTGGCTGCCGCCCACGGCGCCGCCCACGTCGTGCGGCCGATATCCGAGGCCGAGTTGCGCGCCGCCGACGAGATCTGGATCACCTCCTCGACCAAGGAAGTGCTGGCTATCACGACGCTCGACGGCAATCCGGTCGGACACGGCGCAGCGGCCGGCAAACCCGGTCCGGTGACGCGCCAGATGCATTCCTGGTACTGTGCTTTTCGCGACGAAGTGATGCGCGTTGCTGCCCGCTGACGTTTCGGCGCAGGAAACGCTGTTCGAGTTTCCCTGCGCCTTTCCGCTCAAGATCATGGGCCTGGCCAACGACGCGCTGGCGCAGACGGTCCTCGAAGTCGTCGTCCGCCACGCCCCCGATTTTGTCGCGGCGACGATGGAAATGCGCGCTTCGAGCGGCGGCAAGTACGTGAGCCTCACCTGCACGATCAACGCTACGTCAAAAGCGCAGCTCGACGCGCTCTACCGCGAGCTCTGCGCGCATCCGCTCGTCAAGGTCGTGCTGTGAGCGTGCTGCGGTGAGTGTTGCAGTGAGTGTTGCAGTGAAGCGGCAGACCGTGGTCCGCAACCTCGGCCTAGCGGAGTACACGGCGACCTGGCAGGCCATGGTCGGCTTCACCGCCGCGCGCGGCACGGATACGCCCGACGAACTGTGGGTCTGCCAGCACCCGCCGGTCTATACCCTGGGCCAGGCCGGCAAGCGCGAACATCTGCTCTGTGACAATGGAATTGCGCTGGTGCCGATCGACCGCGGCGGGCAGATCACTTACCACGGGCCCGGCCAGGTCGTCGTCTATCTGCTGCTTGATCTCGCGCGCCGGAATCTGAAGGTACGCGAACTCGTCCTGAACATCGAGCAGGCGGTGATCGACCTGCTCGCCGGCCACGGGATTGCCGCGCGGCGCCGCGTCGGCGCACCCGGCGTTTATGTCGACGAAGCGGGCACCGGCGCCGACGCCAAAATCGCCGCGCTCGGACTGCGCGTGCGCAAGAGTGGCTGTTACCACGGCGTCAGCCTTAACGTCGACATGGATCTCTCCCCCTACGCGGCGATCAACCCCTGTGGCTACGCCGGAATGGCGGTGACGCAGACGCGCGACCTCGGCCTTAAGCTGTCGCCGGAGCAGGCGGCGCAGGCGCTCGTCGGGGCCTTGCGCGAACAACTGGAGCGAGCATGAGCGAGGTCGAGCAAAAACCGGCAGCCAAGGTCGCCGGCGTCAAGCAGCGTGGCGAACTGAAGACCGCGCGCATTCCGATCAAGATCGTCAGCTCAGGCGCGCCGCTGAGGAAACCCGAGTGGATTCGCGTCAAGGCCGGCAACGAGGCCGGCCGCTTTGGCGAGATCAAGAAAATGCTGCGCGAGCAGAAACTGCACACCGTCTGCGAGGAAGCCGCGTGTCCGAACATCGGCGAATGCTTCGGGCGCGGCACGGCGACCTTCATGATCCTCGGCGACATCTGCACGCGCCGCTGCCCGTTCTGCGACGTCGGCCACGGCAAACCGCTGCCGCCCGACGCCGATGAGCCGGCAAAC
>JBBRXI010000195.1:0-5170 GCA_038248575.1 Burkholderiales bacterium
AAAGCCATGACGACGACCGCCGCGCCGTAACGGCGCGCCAGCCGCGCCTGCTGCAGAAAAACGGCTTCGCCCTCCTTCATCGAGATCGAGTTGACGATGCCTTTGCCCTGGATGCATTTGAGTCCGGCTTCGATGACCGCCCACTTCGACGAGTCGATCATGATCGGCACGCGCGCGATGTCCGGTTCGGAGGCGATCAACTTGAGGAAGCGATCGATCGCCGCGACGCTGTCGAGCATCGCTTCGTCCATGTTGATGTCGATGATCTGCGCGCCGTTTTCGACCTGCTGGCGGGCGACTGCCAGCGCGTCGTCGAAGCGGCCTTCGAGGATCATGCGCGCGAAGGCTTTCGACCCGGTGACGTTGGTCCGCTCGCCAACGTTCACGAAGAGCGACTCGGCACCGACGGTGAACGGTTCGAGGCCCGCCAGGCGCAGCCTCTTTTCGATCTTCGGCACGGCACGCGGGGCAAGGCCGGCAACGCCTTCGGCAATCGCCCTGATGTGCGCCGGCGACGTGCCGCAGCAGCCGCCGACGATGTTGACGAAACCGTTTTTTGCCCAATCGACGATCTCGCGCGCGAGCTGCTCGGGCGTCTCGTCGTAACCCGTTGGCGAGAGCGGGTTGGGTAGACCGGCGTTCGGATGCGCCGAGACGAAACAGTCGCAGATGCCGGACAGCTCCTCGACGTACTGGCGCAGTTCGCCGGCGCCGAGCGCGCAGTTAAGGCCGAACGACAGCGGCTGGATGTGGCAGAGCGAGTTCCAGAACGCTGCGGCGGTCTGCCCCGAGAGCGTTCGCCCGGAAGCGTCGGTGATCGTCCCCGAAATCATCACCGGCAGGCGGTTGCCACCCGCCGCGACGATCGTGTCGAAGTACTGCTCGATGGCGAACAGCGCCGCTTTGGCGTTGAGCGTATCGAACACCGTTTCGACGAGTAGCATATCGGCGCCGCCGTCGCACAGGCCGCGGATCGCTTCGCTGTAGGTGTCGACGAGCTGATCGAAGCTGGTGTTGCGAAAGCCCGGGTCGTTCACATCCGGCGAAATCGACGCCGTGCGCGAGGTCGGCCCGAGGACGCCGGCGACAAAGCGCGGTTGTCCCGGATTTTTGGCCGTGTACTCGTCGCACACCTCGCGCGCCAGCCGCGCGCCGGCGACGTTGAGTTCATAAACAATCGCCTCGAGCCCGTAATCGGCTTGCGATACGGCCGTCGAATTGAAGGTGTTGGTCTCGACGATGTCGGCGCCGGCCGCGAGATACTCGGCGTGGATGGCGCGAATCACTTCTGGCCGGGTGAGCAGCAAGAGGTCGTTGTTACCCTTGAGATCATGCGCGTGAGCGGCAAAGCGCGAAAGCTCAGGCATGCCGCGGTAATCGGCTTCCTGCAGCTGGTAACGCTGGATCATGGTGCCCATCGCGCCATCAAGAACGAGGATGCGCTCGGCGAGCAGGGATTTAAGTTCGGCGCTACGGTCAGGCTGCATTGTTGAATCCAAAGAAAGAACTAAAAATCAAATCGACGCGGCGCATGGCGGTCGCGGAGAAAGTCGATTCGTTCGCGCCGAGCGGCCCGGCGAGGGCGCGTTAAGCGGCGTCGATCGACCTGGCGTGAGCCACGAACGCCGTACGGACTTCGTGCTAAGCCGGAATCGGCGTGATCAGCGGCTGGCCGGCGAAATGCGCGGCGAGGTTGGCATACGCAAGATCCGCCATGGCCTGACGCGTACTGACCGTGGCGCTGCCGATGTGCGGCGTCAGGACGACGTTGTCCATCGCCAGCAGCGCCGCCGGAACCTTGGGCTCGGCGACGAAAACGTCGAGTCCGGCACCGGCGATGCGCTTTTCCTGCAAGGCCAGGACGAGTTCGTCTTCGTCGATCACCGAACCGCGCGCGATATTGACGAGGTAACCGTTGGGGCCGAGCGCGTCGAGCACCTCGCGGCCGACGAGGCCACGCGTCGTCGGGCCGCCGAAGGTCGCGACGATCAGGAAGTCTGCGTTCTCGGCGAGTTCGCGCGGGCTCGCGTAGAAGGTGTAGGGAAGCGCCGGTTTGGCGCTGCGCGCGGTGTAGGCGATCGACATGCCGAAACCTTCGGCGCGGGTGGCGATGGCCTGGCCGATGCGGCCGAGACCGACCATGCCGAGGCGCGCGCCGCTGACCCGGCGAGCCAGCGCAAGAGGCTCCTTGCCCCAGGCGCCGCTGCGCACGTACTGGTCGGCGCCGACGATGCGGCGCGAAACCGCGAGCATCAGCGCGATCGCCAGATCGGCGACGTCGTCGGTCAGCACCTCGGGCGTATTGCTGATTTTGATCCCGCGTGCGCGCGCCGCGGCGACGTCGACGCCATCGTAGCCGACGCCGCAGACGGCGATCGCTTCGAGCTTCGGAAAGCGCGCCATCGTCTCGCCGCTGAGCACCGTTTCACCCTTGCCGGCGATGGCACGCACTTGCGGCGCCAGTTTATCGATGGTCGACAGATCGTCCTTGCTGACGTTGTGGTGGAAGTCGAAATGGGCGGCAAGGTGCTCGGCGTAAAAAGACGGTAGCTGGTCGAGGGACAATACGGTGGGTTGCATCGGGTCAGACTCCTGTTTCGGTTAACGGATTTGGTTGAGCTACGCGCACTGGCGAGGCCTAATCGACGGAAAATTCGGGGCGCCCTACTTGCCGAGCGCGCCGAAGACTTTTTGCAGCAGCGCCGATCCGCTGCCGACCGGGTCCTTGCGGATCGCTCTCTCCTGCTCGGCGATCATCAGGAACAGCCCGTCGAGCGCCTTGTGCGTGACGTAGCTATCGAGGTCGGCGTCCTTGGGCTCGACCAGGCCTAACTTGGCCGCCTGCCCGGCGTACTGATTGTATTGTCCGGCAAGGTTGACCTTGGCCGTCGCCTGCTTGACGATCGGCAGGAACTTTGCCGTCATCTGGCTCGAAGTCGTTCGTTTGAAGTATTGCGTCGCCGCGTCGTCGCCGCCGCCGAGAATGCCGCGCGCGTCGTCGAAACTCATGCTGCTGACCGCCTTGCTGAGGATCGGCCGGGCTTCGACGACGGCCAATTCGGCGGCGCGGTTCATCGTTTCGACGAGTTCTTCGGCCTGCTTGTTCATGCCGAAGGCGCGCATCATTTTTTCGGCGGCGCGCACCGACTCGGGCAGCGGGATGCGGACGCGCGCGTCGCCCATAAAACCGTTCGGCTTGCCGAGCTGCGCGACGGCAACTTCGGCGCCCCTGGCAAGCGCCGCCTTAAGACCTGACGAGGCGTCCTGGTTCGAGAGATCTTCGAGACCGATCGCCGAAGCCTGTGCGGCGAGCGCCAAAGCACCTACAATCCACAGGATCCGGCTGGTCAAGCCCAGCTTTCGAGTCAAACGCATTTACTGCTCCCTAGAGAACGACCGACCCGGTCGGCAAGTCGAGCTGCCCTGGCACGCTGTGCAGCCGAGAATACCATGAACAAACCCCAGCTTCCCGAGTGGGTCCGGCGACTCCTCGCGCGCAGCGCCGGCCATCGCTATTACCCGCTCATCGTCGCGCTGATCGCCTTCGCGTCGACGGCGACCTTCAGCTTCCCCTTCGTCGCCGTGCTCATTCCCGCCGTCCTCATCGCGCCGCGGCGCTGGCTGATTCTCGGCGTGCTCACCGGGCTGGCGAGCGGCGCCGGCGGCGCGCTGCTCGTCGAGCTGTTCCATTTTTTCGGCCGCGACGTCGTCCTCGCACGCTTTCCCGAACTCGTTGCCAGCGACGAATGGCAGCTGGTGAGCGACTGGCTCGTCGACTACGGGCTGTTCGCAATCGCTTTTATCGCCGGATCGCCGATGCCGCAGACGCCGGCGATTTTCATCTACTCGCTGGCCAACCCGTCGCTGCCCGGCGTCTTCATCGCCGTCGCGGCCGGCAAGACCGTCAAGTACGTCGCCCTGGCCTGGCTGACGGCGCGCTATCCGGCGCGCTTTATCGCTTAGCGCTGAGTGCTCAGCGCCGGGCGCGGCTTTGGCGCATCAGCGTGCTCTTGCCGAACAGGCTGGCGATCAGGTCGACGGCAAGTTCGGCGGTCTGGTTGCGCACGTCGAGCGCCGGGTTGAGTTCGACGAGGTCGAGCGAGGCCAGGGCCCCGGTGTCGGCGATCATCTCCATGCACAACTGCGCCTCGCGGTAAGTCGGGCCGCCGCGGATAACGGTGCCGACGCCGGGCGCGATGTCGGGGTCGAGAAAATCGACGTCGAGGCTCACATGCAGATGCGTATCCGGGCCGACCTGCGCCAACGCCAGTTCCATGGTTTGCCGCATGCCCATCTCGTCGATAGTGCGCATGTCGAAGACCTCGATACCGACCTCGTGCACCATGCGCTTTTCGCCTTCATCGACGCTGCGGATGCCGATCTGGCGGATGTCGCGGGGATCGAGCGCAGGAATCTGCCCGCTTAGCGCGATGAGTTCCGGCGCACCGTAGCCGCACAACGCGGCGACCGGCATGCCGTGAATGTTGCCGCTCGGCGTCAGCGCCGCCGTGTTGAAGTCGGCGTGCGCGTCGCACCACAGCACGCGCAGCTTGCGGCCGCGCGCGCGGCAGTGGCGGGCGACGGCGCTGATCGAGCCGATGCTGAGCGCGTGATCGCCGCCGAGCAGAATCGGCAGGCGACCGGCTTCGAGTTCGGCCGCGAACACGGCGCACAGCAGTTCATTCCAGCGCACCACTTCAGCCAGATGGCGAAAGCCGTCGACCGCCGGCCGCCACGGGTTGGGCGGACCGGCGACGTTGCCGCAGTCCCGGACGTCGATCCCGAATTGCGCGATGGCCGCGGCGATCCCTGCGACGCGCAGCGCTTCCGGCCCCATGCGCGCGCCGAGCACGCTGGCGCCGACGTCGGTCGGTGCGCCAATCAGACTGACACCCTGCTTCATATTGTCTCGTGTTCCCGTATTCCCGCGCGGTCAGTGGACCAAGGCTTGCGAGTTTAGCCAATTTTGCGCCACACTGCTGTCGAGGTTGGCGCGCCGCGGCCGACGGACTTCTCCTCCAGATAGTGACCACCACCATGACCCACACCCTTGCTTACGTTTCCTGCGCCGAAAGCCGGGAGTTCCTCGTTTTTTCCCTCGACACGCGCTCCGGCGCAGTGACGCTCGAGCAACGGCTGCCGACCGCCGGCGCGCCCTCGCCGCTGCGCC
>JBBRXI010000196.1:0-5148 GCA_038248575.1 Burkholderiales bacterium
AACCGGTGGCAGGTCGCCGCCGGCGTTGACCAGCGCTGCGCCGGCGGCGGTCAGCGTAACGAGGCCGGTCGTTGCGTTGATCGCGTAGTAACCGTCGGTGTTGTTCAGGCTGTAGGTGAGCGGGTCGCCGTCCTCGTCGGTCGCACTCGCCGTGGTGATCGCCTGGCCGGCGCTGGCGGCGCCTTCGCTGAGTGTCGGCGGAGTCGTCAGGCTGAGCACGGGGGCGTCGTTGACGTCCATGGTGGTCGGCACGCTGACGCTCTCGCTATCGCTCGCCAGTCCGTCGCTGACGGTGACCGAAACCGGTGGCAGGTCGCCGCCGGCGTTGACCAGCGCTGCGCCGGCGGCGGTCAGCGTAACCAGGCCGGTCGTTGCGTTGATCGCGTAGTAACCGTCGGTGTTGTTCAGGCTGTAGGTCAGCGGGTCGCTGTTGGCGTCGGTCGCACTGGCCGTGGTAACGGCGAGGCCGGCGCTGGCGCTGCCCTCGGCGAACGTCGGCACCGGGCTCAGGCTGAGCACCGGTGCGTCGTTGGTCGCGGCACTTGGCGGGGCGCTGGCACTGGCCGTCGTACCCGTCGCCGCGGCGAGGATCGGGTCGATCGGGATGTCGATCGCCGCAGCGCTGCGCGCCGGGTCGAATTCAAAACCCTGGCCGTCGACGCCTTCGCTGATGCGCAAAAGGCGAACGAAGGTCGGCCCGCCGTCGGCGCCAGCACTGTCGCCGGCTGCCGGATCTTCGAGCAGGTCGTCGAGGTTGCCGCCACGATTGATCGCCTCGATCACCTTGTTGATGTCGGCGCCGGCAACGCTGAGCGCCGAGTCGCTGGCGTCGGGGGTGACGAAGCCGGCGACTTCAGCGTCTACGGTCAGCGTCTCGTTGGCCGGAACAATAATCGCGCGTCCGTCGGCGCTTGCCAGTTCCAGGCGACTGCCGTCGGAGGTGACGAGCACATCGCCGTCGAAGACCGGGTCGCCGACGTGCAGGATCCGCAGGAGTCCATCACTGCCGCGGGCAAAAGCCTGTCCTTGGACGGCTGCAACATGGGCGACAGGGGCGGCAGGGGCGGTGGTAGCCATGATGAAACCTCGACAAGGGGTAGATGATGGCGCAACGATAGCCAAACGACGGGCGGCCGCCTACTGTACCGAAGTACCATAGACGGCCGCCCTTGGTAACACCGGATCGGCGCGGCTCAATGCACGACGAATGCGGTTTTTTCGACGCCGTTAATAATCAGCGAAAGCTGCAGGCGATCGCGCGCGCCGAGCTTTTCGAGCATCGCGCTGACGTGCGCCTTGACGGTACGCTCGGTGATGTCGAGCTGGCGGGCAATCTCCTTGTTGCTCGCGCCACCGGCGACGAGGACCGCCGCTTCCTGCTCGCGCGCGGTCAGCGTGCGCCGCCAGGCGCCGTCGTCGATCGACGCATGCGCCAGCCGGCGAGCCGTTGCCGCGAGCAGGCGGTGCATCAAGCCCTGGCCGACCCAGGTGCCGCCGTTGGCCACGGCCAGGGCCACCTGCAGCAAGACATCAGGCGCCGCGTGGCCGTTGCAATAGCCGCAGGCCCCGGCGGTGAGCGCGGCGAGGGCGTCGTCTTCCGACGGCTGGTCGGCGAGCAGCAGCAGCGGACGTCCGCCGAGCACGCCGCGCAGGCGCTCCACCAGCGCCGCGGCGGGCTGGCCGACGGGCAGCAGCGCCCAGACCAGCGCCCGGCCGGCGGGCAGCGCCGTGGCTGGCATATCAAGGCGCCCGGCGATCAGTTCGGGGAAAGCCGCGAGCCACGATGGCCGCGTGCGCGCGTCGCTCGACAGAAAGATCTGGCGCATGGTCAGCGTTCCGAAAAGGCGCGGGCCTTGGCGCGCAAGACCGGTTTGAGCAAATACGAAAGAACGCTTTTTTCACCGGTGATGATGTCGACTTCGGCGATCATTCCGGGGATCACCGGCAGGTTGTTGCCGATCGTCGATTGGTCGGTGCGCACGCGAACGGTGTAGAAGGCGTTGCCTTTTTCGTCAACGACGGTGTCGGCGCCGATGTGTTCGACACGGCCTTCGAGGCCGCCGTAGATGGCAAAGTCGTACGCCGTGAACTTGACGACGGCCTTCTGCCCGGGGCGCAGGAAAGCGATGTCGCGTGGCAGCACGCGCGCTTCGAGGAGCAGATTGTCTTCGAGCGGAACGACCTCGACGACATCCTTGCCCGGCTGCACGACGCCGCCGACGGTGTTGATCAAGAGGCGCTTGACGGTTCCCTTGACCGGCGAGCGCAGCACCGAGCGATTGACCTTGTCGGACAGGCCAACGCTGCCCTCGGACAGGCTATTGAGTTTGGCCATGGTTTCGGCAAGTTCCTTGCCCGACTCGTTGCGAAACGCCAGCCCGACCTCTTCGAGTTTGTGGTTGGCCTCGCTGATCGACGACTGGATGCGCGAGATCTGAGCCGCGGCCATGTCGCGCTCGCCGCGAAAACGTCCGACGTCGCGCTCCAGGCGCAGCAACTCGACTTCGGACACCGCGCCCGAGGCAATCAGCGGCTTGGTCACCACAAGTTCGCGCGCCGAGAGCTCGTAGGCGCTCGCCGCCTGCGTGTGCTTGGCGCGGATTTCGACGAGCTCCTGCTGGCGCTGGCTGAGTTGCTGGCGGGCGATCGACATCGTCGTCGACAGCTCACTGCGCCGCGACTCGTAAAGGCGGCGCTCCTCGTTGACGGTTTTCGGGTCTTCCTTGGCGATCTCCGGGGCAATGACGAACGGCAGCCCTTCGGTCAGCGCGCGCAGGCGCGCTGCCTTGGCGAGCAGGGCCGTGTACTGGACGCGGTTCTCGCGCACCGACGAGGTGAAGCGCGTCTGGTCGATGCGCAGCAGGACCTGCTCGGGCTGGACGATCTCGCCCTCGTGCACGAGGATTTCCGAGACGATGCCGCCGTCGAGGCTCTGCAGAACCTGTAGCTGACGCGACGGAATGACCTTGCCCTCGCCGCGCGTGACCTCGTCGATACGACTGACCGCCGACCACATCACGGCGATGGCCAAGGCGATGCCTATGGTTCTGAGCAGGATCTTGGCGCGCAGCGGTTCCTGCTGCAGGATCGCGTAATCGGTGTCGGCGGCAAAGCCGTGTTCTTCGCGCCCCTTATCGGCGGCGGCCAGGCGCGCCAGCCACGAATCGATCCCCGGCGCAATGCGCGAGCGCACGCCTTCGCGCCTGTCGGCGACGGCCTTTCCGGTCTTGTTCAGCGGCCGCTTCATGGCGCGGCCCTCGCGATGTGGCCCGCCTGCAGCGCGGCGACAACCTGCTCGCGCGGCCCGTCGGCGATGATCCGCCCGTCGTCGACGACGATGATGCGCGTCGCCAGGTCAATCAGGCTCGTGCGGTGCGTAACGATGACCATCGTCTTGTGCGCGGCAAAGCGCCTGAGCCGCTCCTTGAAGCCGTGTTCGGTCGAAAAATCCATCGCGCTCGTCGGTTCGTCGAGGAGCAGAATCGGCGGGTCCATGAGCACCGCGCGGGCAATCGCGACTTCCTGGCGTTGGCCACCCGAGAGCGACTCGCCGCGCTCGCCGATGAGCATGTCAAAACCCTTCGGATGGCGGTTGACGAACTGCGTCAACCCGGCGACTTCGGCCGCCGCGACGATCGCCGAGTCGTCGGCGTAAGGCGCGCCGATCGAAATGTTCTCGCGCAGCGTGCCGTAGAACAGCGTCGCATCCTGGCCGACAAAGCCGACGTTGCGCCGCAGGTCGGCCGGGTCGAGTTGGCGCAGGTCGATGCCGTCGATGCGCACGACACCATCGCTCGGCTGGTAGAGCCCGAGCATGAGTTTTTGCAGCGTCGTCTTGCCCGAACCGGTGCGCCCGAGAATGACGATGTGCTCACCCGGCGTAATCCGCAGCGTGATCCCCTGCAGCGCCGCCTCGCCCTGTCCGGGATAGTTGAACGACACATTGCGAAACTCGATCTCGCCGCTCAGTTCGGGGCGATGAATGAAGGCCGCCGCGTCCGGGCGCTCGACCGGCTGGGCCATTAGCTTGTCGAGCGTTTCGAGCGACAAGCGCGCGTTCTGGAACTGCATGAGCAGGCCGACGGCCTGCCCGAGCGGCGCGATCGAACGACCGCCGAGCATGGTGATGGCGATCAGACCGCCCATCGTCAGTTGGCGGTCGCGGATCAGATAGACGCCGGCGATGATGAGCAGCACATTGACGACCTGGGTGATGGTCATCGCGCTGTTCGTCACGGTCGCCGACAGCAGGCGCATTTCGGCGGTGGTGCGCGCGAGAAACGCCGTCGTGCCTTCCCACTTCTTCTGCACGACGCCTTCGGCGCCCTGCGTCTTGATCGTTTCGAGCGCGGTCAGGCTTTCGATCAGCGAGGCGTTGCGCAGCGCCGACGCGCGGTAGGTCGTCTCCGCCAGTTGGTGCATCTTGTGCTGCGCGATGCTGGCGTAGATCAGTCCGACGATGAGGCCGGCAATCGGGATGAAGACGAGCGGCCAGGCGATCCAGGCGATGAGCAGCAGGAAGACGATGGCAAACGGAAAATCGATCAGCGCGGTGACCGTCGCCGAGGCGATGAAATCACGTACCGATTCGAACGAGCGCAAATTGGCAGCAAACGAACCGACCGACGCCGGTCGCGCTTCGAGGCGCATGCCGAGAACGCGCTCCATGATCAGCGCCGACAGCTTGATGTCGATGCGCGCGCTGGCCAGATCGATGAAGTGGCCGCGCAAGAGACGCATCATGAAGTCCATGGCGAAGACCAGCAGCACGCCAAGGGCCAGCATCCACAGCGTATCGGTGGCGTTGTTCGGCACCACGCGGTCGTACACGTTCATCGCGAAAATCGGCATGACGACGGCAAACACGTTGATCAGCAGCGCCGCGCCGAGCACGTCGCGATAGACCGCCTTCTGTTCGAGCAGCGCACCCCAGAACCAATGGCGGCCCATCACCTTGCCGACTTCGGGCGTACGCGCGTCGAAGTTAAACCGCGGACGGGCAAAGAGCGCGATGCCCGTATAACGCTCGGCGAGTTCGGCGCGCGCCAGCGTGACCTCTCCCTGCCCGGTTTCCGGAAAGAGCAGTCGGACGGTCGCGCCGCTCTCGTCCCAGCCGATCAGCACGCACGCCTGATCGCCACGCAGAAG
>JBBRXI010000197.1:0-5144 GCA_038248575.1 Burkholderiales bacterium
CAGCCGTCCCGACTTCGTCGATCAGGTGCTGGCCTTGCTGGCCGCCACCGGAGCCAACCCGCAGAGCCTCAAGCTCGAGCTGACCGAGAGCCTGCTCGTCGACAACGTTGAGGCAGTGATCGCCAAGATGTTTGCTTTGAAAGCCCTAGGCGTCGGTTTTTCGCTCGACGATTTCGGCACCGGTTATTCGTCGCTCGCTTACTTGAAGCGACTGCCGCTCGACCAGCTCAAGATCGACCAGTCCTTCGTGCGCGACGTGCTCGTCGACCCGAACGACGCAGCGATCGCCCGCACCGTCGTCGCGCTGGCCCACAGCCTCGGCCTCGGGGTGATCGCCGAAGGCGTCGAAACCGAGGCCCAGCGCGATTTTCTGGCAAGCGCCGGCTGTCACGCTTACCAGGGTTATTTTTTCAGCCGGCCGCTGCCGATCGATCGCTTTGAGCGCTTTGCTCAAACCATGCGCCTGGCCGGGTCAACGGCGGAGGTGCAAAAAATACTATGACCCAAGTCAATTCACCCGTGTCAGCGTCCGCCTCATCAGCGCCGGCACCCGCATCACTCTTCGCGCTGTTCAAGACGCGCCGATTTGCGCCGTTTTTCATCACCCAGTTCCTCGGCGCCTTTAACGACAATTTGTTCAAGAATGCGCTCGTCATCCTGCTGACCTTCCACGCGCTGAGCTGGACAACGCTGGCCCCCGAAACGCTCACCAATCTTGCCGCCGGCATTTTCATCCTGCCGTTCTTCCTCTTCTCGGCGACCGCCGGGCAACTGGCCGACAAGATTGACAAGGCGTTTCTCGCGCGCCTTGTCAAAGTGCTCGAAATGGCGATCATGGGCGTCGCAGGACTCGGCTTCTTCATCCACAGCCTGGGCGTTCTGCTCAGCGCGCTGTTCCTGCTCGGCCTGCACTCGGCGCTGTTCGGTCCGGTCAAGTACGCGATTCTCCCCCAGCACTTGCGTGAAGACGAACTCGTCGGCGGCAACGCGCTCGTCGAGGCCGGGACCTTTGTCGCCATTTTGCTCGGCACGCTGGCCGGCGGCCTGCTCGCCGGAGTCGGCGGTCACGCGAGCTGGGTCGCCGTCGCCGGTTTCGTCATCGCCGCTGTCGGTTTCCTCGCCAGCCGCGCGATTCCGTCGGCACCCGCCCCGGTCCCCGGTCTGGTGATCAACCTCAATCCATTTTCCGAAACCTTGCGCAACGTCGGATTTGCCCGCGAGAACCGCAGCGTCTTTCTCGCTATCCTCGGCATCTCATGGTTCTGGCTCTACGGCGCGTTGCTTCTTGCGCACTTTCCGGTCTATGCCAAGAATGTCCTCGGCGGCGACGAGATGGCCGTCACGCTGTTGCTCGCGGTATTTACCGTTGGTGTCGGCGCGGGCTCGATACTCAGTGAAAAACTCTCGGGCAAGCGTGTCGAACTGGGTCTCGTGCCGTTCGGCTCGATTGGTCTGACGCTGTTCGGCCTCGACCTCGCGTTCGCCTCGCCAACGGCGCTGCCGGCCGCCGCGCCGCTCGTTCTTGAGAGCCTGCTGGCCGTGCCTGGAACCTGGCGCGTCCTCTTTGACCTGTTCGCCGTCGGCGTCTTTGGCGGCATTTTCATCGTCCCGCTGTACGTCCTGATTCAGACGCGCAGCGCGCCTGAGCACAGAGCCCGGATCATCGCTGCGAACAACGTCCTCAACGCCTTGTTCATGGTCGGCGGCGCCCTCGTTGCCGCCGGACTGCTGGCCAGCGGCGTCAGCATCCGCTTGCTGTTCTGGATTGCCGCCGTCGCCAACGCGGCTGTCGCCATCTACATTTACCAGCTCATGCCGGAGTTCATGCTGCGCTTCATGGCCTGGCTACTCATCCACTCGATCTATCGCCTCGAAGAGCAGGGCTTTGAAAATATCCCGGCGAGCGGCCCGGCAGTGCTGGTGTGCAACCACATCAGCTTTGTCGACCCGGTCATCGTTTTCGCGGCGAGCCCGCGGCCGATCCGCTTTGTCGTGGACCACGCGATATTCAACGCGCCGGTGATTGGTTTCGTTTTCCGCCACACGCGCACGATCCCGATCGCCCCGGCCAAGGAAAACGCAGCGCTGATGGAAGTGGCCTTCGAGGAAGTGGCGCGGGCGCTTGAAAACGGCGAACTCGTCGGAATTTTTCCCGAGGGCGGCATCAGCCGTGACGGCGAACTAAGACATTTTCGCCCCGGCGTCCAGCGCATCGTGACGCGCACGCCGGTGCCGGTCATTCCGATGGCGCTGCGCGGCTTGTGGGGAAGCTTCTTTAGTCGCAAGGGCGGGGCAGCGATGAGCCGGCCGTCCCTGCTTCGCCCTTTCCGCAAGATCGCGCTCCAAGTCGGCCCGGCGGTCGCGCCCGAGCAAGCGACGCCCGAACACCTGCAGGCACTCGTCGAGCAACTGCGCGGCGACTGGAAATAGCCAGCGCCGTTCCCGTCGCGGCGCTCGCGCATCGCTTTTTTCGGTTCGCGGCACCACTATCTGCCACGCGCTCGCCATTTTTTCCTGCGCTTGTCATACTATCGCCCTGTTGATTTCTCCTTCGTGGCCTAGTCGTGGCGAACACTAGAACAATACGCGCGAAGCTCGCGCTCTACGAAAAGCTGATGCGGCTCGACAAGCCGATCGGCATTCTGCTCCTGCTCTGGCCGACGCTGTGGGCGCTTTGGCTTTCGTCGTATGGACAGCCCAGTTGGCTGATCGTCTGGATCTTCGTTCTCGGTACCGTGCTGATGCGCTCGGCGGGTTGCGTAATCAACGATGTTGCCGACCGCGACCTCGACCCGCACGTGGCGCGCACGCGCGAGCGACCGCTCGCTAGCGGCCGGGTGACGGTCAAAGAGGCACTCGTCCTCTTTACCCTTCTCGTTGTCTGCGCCTTTGTGCTCATCCTTCCGCTGCGCAGCGCGGCGATCATCGGGCTGTCGGTGGTCGCGCTCTTCCTCGCCGCGAGCTATCCGTTCACCAAGCGCTTTTTCGCCGTTCCGCAGGCCTACCTCGGCGTTGCTTTCGGCTTCGGCATACCGATGGCCTACGCCGCCCACCTCGGCACGATTCCGCTCATCGCCTGGATACTGCTGCTGGCCAACGTTTTCTGGGCGATCGCCTACGACACCGAATACGCGATGGTCGATCGTGCCGACGACCTCAAGATCGGCATCAAGACTTCGGCCATCACCTTCGGCCGCTTCGACGTCGCGGCGGTGATGCTGTGCTATGCCATGACGCTCGCGCTGATCGCCTGGGTTGGCACGCTGCTTCATCTCGGCGTGCTGTTTTACGCCGGTCTCGGCGTCGCTACGGCACTCGCCGGCTACCACTACACGCTCATCCGTAGGCGTGAGCCGGCGCGCTGCTTCAAGGCGTTCTTGCACAACAACTGGATCGGTGCCAGCATCTTCGCTGGCATCGCGCTCGATTATCTGCGTCAATCAGGCTGGGCTATCTAAATGAAATACCAGGATCTGCGCGACTTCATCGCTCAACTCGAAAGCATCGGCGAACTGAAGCGGATCGGCGTCCCGGTCGATACGCGCTTCGAGATGACCGAGATCTGCGATCGTGTGCTGCGCGCCGGTGGCCCGGCGCTGCTCTTCGAAAATCCGACCGGCGCGCTCGGCGCGCACGCCGTGCCGGTACTCGCCAACCTTTTTGGAACGCCGCGGCGCGTCGCCCTCGGCATGGGTCAGGAGTCGGTCGGCGCGCTGCGCGAAGTCGGCAAGCTGCTCGCTTACCTCAAGGAACCCGAGCCGCCCAAAGGCCTCAAGGACGCCTGGGAAAAACTACCCATCCTCAAGCAGGTGTTCAACATGGCGCCCAGGGTGGTCAGTTCGGCGCCGTGCCAGGAGATCGTCTGGGAAGGCGCCGAGGTCGACCTCGCGCGCCTGCCGATCCAGCATTGCTGGCCCGGCGACGTGGCGCCGCTGATCACCTGGGGCTTGACCGTGACGCGCGGCCCGCAGGGTTTGCCGACCTCGAAGCCGCGGCAGAATCTTGGCATCTACCGGCAGCAGGTGATCGCGCCGAACAAGGTGATCATGCGCTGGCTGCCGCATCGCGGCGGCGCGCTCGATTTTCGCGATCACTGCCAGGCCAATCCCGGCCAGCGCTTTCCGCTCGCCGTCGCGCTCGGCGCCGATCCGGCGACGATCCTCGCGGCGGTGACGCCGGTGCCCGACACCCTCTCCGAATACCAGTTCGCCGGTCTGCTGCGCGGCGCCAAGACCGAGGTCGTCAGCTGCCTCGGGGAAGCGCAGCGCAAGGCGCAGCTGCAGGTCCCGGCGTCGGCCGAAATCGTTCTCGAAGGCACCATCGACCCTGCCGAAACCGCGCTCGAAGGTCCTTTCGGCGACCATACCGGCTACTACAACGAACGCGCCGCGTTTCCGGTGTTCACCATCGAGCGCATCACGATGCGCAAGGATCCGATCTACCACAGCACTTACACCGGCAAGCCGCCCGACGAACCGGCGATGCTCGGCGTCGCGCTCAACGAGGTCTTCGTCCCGCTGCTGCAAAAGCAGTTTCCCGAGATCGTCGATTTCTACCTGCCGCCCGAAGGCTGCTCGTACCGCCTGGCGACGGTGAGCATCAGGAAGCAGTATCCCGGCCACGCCAAGCGCGTGATGTTCGGCATCTGGAGTTTCCTGCGCCAGTTCATGTACACCAAGTTCATCATCGTCGTCGACGACGACGTCGACATCCGCGAGTGGAAGGAGGTCATCTGGGCGATGACGACCCGCGTCGATGCCGCGCGTGATACGCTGATCGCCGAGAATACACCGATCGACTATCTTGACTTTGCCAGCCCGGTGGCCGGTCTGGGCAGCAAGATGGGACTCGACGCCACCAATAAGTGGCCCGGTGAAACGAGTCGTGAGTGGGGGACACCGATTGTCATGGACGCCGCTGTAAAACAACGCGTCGACGCGTTATGGCAGGAACTCGGCTTATGAGCGCCGCGGGTGCCCGGAGCGCCGGACGGCTGGCGCGCGAACCGGCGTAGAGCAGAAGTCAAGTGACGATGAAAACGCCGCCTGATTTACGGCCCGATGCAAGGCCCGATTCACTGCCCGGCTCGCTGCCCGGCTCAGCGGCGGATGCGCTGCCCGATTCGCCGGTGGCGCGGGGGCGGC
>JBBRXI010000198.1:0-5124 GCA_038248575.1 Burkholderiales bacterium
GCACTCTGCACCGTCATCCCCGGCTACGAGCCGCCGACGGCCTCCCTCTCGACAACCATTGCCCTTGCACTGTGCGTTTTGGTTGCCGTGCCGATCTACGGTATCGAGGACCAGGGCGTGGGCGGCTATCTCAAATCGTACCTTCAGCCGACGTTTATCATGTTGCCGTTCAATATCATCAGTGAAGCCTCGCGGACCTTGGCGCTCGCCGTCCGACTGTTCGGCAACATGATGAGCGGCGCGATGATCGTCGGCATTCTGCTGACGATCACGCCGTTTTTATTCCCGATCATCATGACGTTGCTGGGCCTGCTGACTGGAATGGTACAGGCTTACATCTTCGCGATCTTGGCCGCGGTCTACATCGCGGCTGCGACCCGGCCCCGAAAAGCGCCGGCCACTGGAACCCCCACACTCAACAAGGATTCGTAATGGATAGCATGACCCTCATCGCCGTCGCCTCAATCGCCACCGCCGGCGTCACGACCGGTATCGGCTGCATGATGCCCGCGCTCGGCGAAGGCCGCGCCGTGGCTGCCGCGCTCGGTGCCCTGGCGCAGCAGCCTGACGCGTCGTCCACCATCACCCGAACGTTGTTCGTCGGACTGGCCATGATCGAATCGACCGCGATCTACTGCTTTGTCGTGTCGATGATCCTGATCTTCGCCAATCCGTTCTGGAACCACATCATCGCCGCAGCGGCCGGGAAGTGACGCCATGTTGATTGACTGGTTCACCGTCGGGGCGCAAGCGCTGAACTTCCTCATCCTCGTGTGGCTGATGAAGCGGTTTCTATACAAACCGATTCTGGCTGCGATTGATGCACGGGAGGCTCGCATCGCCAGCGAGCTCGCCGACGCCGCCGCAAAGCAGGCGGATGCTCAGTCGCAGCGAGACGACTACGCCCGCAAAAGCGCCGACTTCGACAAGCAGAAAGCCGATCTGCTGACGCGCGCCACCCAGGATGCCGACAGCGAGCGCAAAAAGCTCATGGACGCCGCGAGAGTGCAGGCGGACGCGGCGATCGCGGCGCGGCATCAGGATATTGCACGCGAGGCCGCCGCGCTCAATCAACGTCTCAGCCAGGGTGTCCAACAGCAGGTCTTTGCGATCGCACGGAAGACACTCAAAGACCTGGCGGATTCGGATCTGGAAAACAGCATCGTGGGAGCATTCGTCAAGCGTGTGCGCGATCTGGCCGGAAGCGCCAAGGACCGCATGGCGGCGTCGCTTCGGGCCGCCTCCAAGCCGGCAATAGTTCGCAGCACTTTTGAGCTGGCCGATCCGCAGCGCCGGGCTATCCAGGATGCGATCAATGTGAGCGTCTCGTCCGACGTCCGGCTCCAGTTCGAGACGTCGCCTCAACTGGTAAGCGGCATCGAGTTGTCAACCGACGATCAGAAACTTGCCTGGAGCATCGCCGACTACCTGGCCACGCTCGAACAGAAGGTCGGCGTGCTATTGAACAAGCCTACCAAACCGGTAACGACCGACGCCAAAACGGCGGACCTCGCCGAGACACCGTCATGACCACCGCGAACGGAACATTACGAGCGACGATCGATCGCACGATCACCGGCGTCGGCAGTGCGCTGGACGACTTCGCGCCCGAATTCGCCCCGCAGGAGGTCGGCACGATCACCGGCGTCTCGACGGGCGTTGCGCACGTGAGCGGCTTGGCCGGGGTCGGTTTTGAGGAATTGATCGAGTTTCCCGGCGACGTATTCGGCATCGCGTTCAACGTCGACGCGCAAGAAATCGGCGTGGTGTTGCTGGGCGATTATCGCCACCTCCACGCTGGCGACCAGGTACACCGCACCGGCCGGGTGATGGACGTGGCGGTCGGGGACACGCTGCTGGGCAGGGTGATCGATCCGCTGGGCCGGCCACTCGATAACGGCGGGCCGGTCGAGTCGCAGCATCGACTGCCGATCGAGCGCCCTGCCGCCCCGATCATGGAACGCGCCCCCGTCACCGTTCCACTGCAAACCGGACTGAAGGTCGTCGATGCCCTGATCCCGATCGGCCGCGGGCAGCGCGAACTGATTCTGGGCGACCGCCAGACCGGCAAGTCAACGATCGCTATTGACACCATTCTGAATCAGCGGGGCAAGGACGTGGTGTGCGTCTACTGCGCCATCGGCCAGCGCTCCTCGGCCGTCGCCAAGGCCATCGCAAAGCTGCGAGAAGCGGAGGCAATGGCGTACACCGTCGTCGTCGTTGCCGAGGGGAACGACGCGCCCGGGCTTGAATACATCACCCCCTACGCGGCGACGAGCATCGCCGAATTCTTCATGGAAGCCGGTCGCGATGTCGTCATCGTTTATGATGACCTCACCCAGCACGCCCGCGCGTATCGAGAACTGTCCCTGCTGCTCCGTCGCCCGCCCGGCCGCGAAGCGTTTCCCGGCGACATCTTCTACATCCACTCACGCCTGCTGGAGCGATCGACGCACCTCAGCAAAGGTCGCGGCGGCGGCTCGCTCACCGCGCTGCCCATCATCGAAACCGAGGCGCAGAACATCTCCGCCTATATCCCGACCAACCTCATCTCCATCACGGACGGCCAGATTTATCTCTCACCGACTTTGTTCCAAGCCGGCCTGCTACCGGCGGTTGACGTGGGCAAATCCGTCTCGCGAGTCGGCGGCAAGGCGCAGCGGGCGGCGTATCGCGCCGTGGCAGGAGACCTGAAGCTCTCCTACGCTCAATTCGAAGAACTCGAAACCTTCGCCCGCTTCGGCGCGCGGCTGGACGACGCGACCCGCAAGAGCATCGAGCACGGGCGCCGCATTCGCGCCTGTCTGAAGCAACCGGAATCGTCGCCGGTGCCCGTGGCTGAGCAGATCATCGTCTTGCTGGGGCTGACGGCCGGGCTGTTTGATCCGGTCGCGATTGAAAAGATGCCCGAGGCCGAACTCGCGGTTCGCAAGGCAACGGCCCAAATTCCAGCAGACGTCTCCGCTCGATTCGAAACGGCTGAGAAACTCAGCGATGATGATCGCCAGGCGGTGACTGAAATCGCCCGAGTCGCCCTCGCCGCATTTTTGCCGGCCCAAGGCGCTGCGAGGAACGAATGAGTGATTCAGCCGCCAGCCTGTCCCGGCAGATCGGCAGCGCCGGCGATCTTCAATCGGTCGTGCGCACCATGAAGGCCGTCGCCGCATCGAGCATCGGGCAGTACGAGCGGTCGGTGCTGGCGCTTTCGGACTACAGACGAGCCGTCGAACTGGGACTGAGCGTCTGCCTTCGGGCAAGGGCTCGGCCGACATCTCTGGCGATGACAAACCAGCCGAAGCGTGGCGAGGCGATCGGAGCGATCGTTTTCGGCTCAGACCAGGGCTTGGTTGGCCAGTTCAACGAAGTCGTCGCAGACTTTGCCGAGAAGTCACTGAAGGCCCCGGCTGGAAAGACGGTCGATGTCTGGGCGGTCGGCGAACGAATCCACGCCCGACTGCTCGACGCCGGCCTGCCCGTGGTCGGCCTGTTCCCGGTCCCCAGTTCGGTGAAAGGTATTGCGGCGCTCGTCGGGAAGATTCAGATCGAAAGCGAGGCCCGCCGGGCCGCAAGTGAATATTCTGGCGTTTACGTGTTTCACAATCGTCCCAAGTCCAGCGCTCTCTATGAGCCGGTCAGCCAGCGGCTGCTTCCACTGGACGCAGAGTGGGAAGCCAATCTTGCCCAACGCCCGTGGCCGACGCGGATGCTGCCACAGGTCATCGGCGGTGCAGAATCTGCCTTGCGAGTGCTGATTCGCGAATACCTATTCATTTCCCTCTTTCAGGCGTGTGCCGAGTCGCTGGCAAGCGAAAATGCCAGCCGCCTCGCGGCGATGCAGCGCGCGGACAAGAATATCGACGAACTACTGGATGACTTGAACGGCACGTTCCACCGCTTGCGGCAAACCGGAATCGATGAAGAACTATTTGACGTCATTTCGGGCTTTGAGGCCCTCACTAAGAAGGAAGCATGATGAACGCACAAACCTTGATCGACACCGCCAAAGCAATGGTCGCTGAGGGCAAGGGCCTGCTGGCGATGGATGAGAGCACGCCGACGTGTGACAAGCGATTTAAGGCACTGGGTATCCCGACGACGGTCGAGCTTCGCCGGACGTATCGTGAACTGATCGTTACCACGCCGGACTTGGGGCGGTGGATCAGCGGCGTCATTCTGTACGATGAAACCATCCGTCAGGCGACCGCTGCGGGCGTGCCGTTCCTGAAAATCATCACCGATGCGGGCATTATTCCCGGCATCAAGGTCGACGCCGGGGCTAAATTGCTGGCAGGTCATTCGGGCGAAAAGATCACCGAAGGCCTTGATGGTCTGCGTGAGCGACTCGCGGAATATGCAGGTATGGGCGCGCGGTTCGCCAAATGGCGGGCGGTTATCACGATCGGTGACGGCATTCCCACCGGAGGCTGCATCGCGGCTAATGCGCACGCGCTCGCCCGTTACGCGGCCTTGTGCCAGGAAGCGAACATTGTCCCGATTGTCGAGCCGGAAGTGCTGATGGAAGGAACGCACACGCTTGAGCAGTGTCGCGAACAGACCGAAGCCACGCTGCACGCGGTGTTCGCCGAGTTGATCGCGCAGCGTGTGTTGCTGGAAGGGATGATTCTGAAGCCGAACATGGTTTTGCCGGGCCTGAAATGCCCCGATCAGAAGTCGGCCGAGGAAGTCGCCGACGCGACCATGAACTGCCTGCTGCGCAGCGTTCCTGCGGCGGTTCCGGGGATCGCCTTTCTCTCTGGCGGCCAGCCTGCCGAGATGGCTACGGCCCGGTTAAACGCCATGCACGTTCGCTTCGCATCGCGCTTGCCTTGGGCGCTCACGTTTTCGTTCTCGCGGGCGATCCAGCAGCCGGCGCTGGAACTCTGGAAGGGGCAACCGTCCAACGTTGCCGCCGCGCAACGCGCGTTGGCCCACCGCGCCCACTGCAACGCTGTGGCCCGGCGCGGGGAGTACAATGCGGAAATGGAACGCGGCCCCGGGTGAGGTTGGGGCGCGCCAGCGCGTCGAGCAGAACGGTGTGACCGAACGTCGAATTAGGATGCAAGACATGGCCTCACCTCATGCGGCGCGAATGCCACGACTGTTTCTCATTCGTCACGGCGACAC
>JBBRXI010000199.1:0-5119 GCA_038248575.1 Burkholderiales bacterium
CGATCAAGGAAGACATCACCCAGCTGCGCGAAGTGACGATGCGTTTTCAGGAAAGCGAGTCGCGCTTTCGCGGCGCGATGTCGGTGATGGTCGAGGGCCTGGCGATCATCGCCACCGACGGCCGCTTCGTGTTCGCCAACCGCACCGCCGACGAATTGCTCGGCTGCCCGAACGGCGGGGTGAGCGGCCAGCGCTATGACGAACTCCCCATCGAGCGCCTGCGCGAGGACGGCAGCCGCTTGCCGGTCGAAGAGTATCCGACATCGATCAGCCACTGCGAGGGACGCGAGGTGCGCGGTGCAATCGTCGGCTTCCGTTACCCCGATGCGACAGTCCGCTGGATGCAGATCAATACCAGCCCGCTGCGCGTCGGCAGTGACGAGGCTGCGGGCGTCGTCATGACAATGTCCGACATTACGGCGCGGCGCAGCGCCGAAGTGCAGCTCAAGCTTGCCTACGAGGCGGTCCGCTGCAGCGGCGAAGGCATCCTCGTCACCGACGCCGAACATCGCATCGTTTCGGTGAACCCGGCTTTCGAGGCGGTAACTGGCTTCAGCGCGCAGGAACTGGCCGGCAAGACGCCGGCCCACATCGCCTCGGCGCAGTACGACGAACACTTTTACGGCGCCATGCAGGAGGCGCTGGAGACCTCGGGTCATTGGCAGGGCGAAATCTGGAACCAGCGCAAGAGCGGCGAAACCTATCCCGAATGGCTTGGCGTTTCGGTGGTGCGCGGCGACGACGGGCGGTCGACGCATTACATCTACATTTTTTCGGACATGACCGAGCGCAAGGACGCCCAGCAGCGCATCGAGTTTCTCGCCCACCACGATCCGCTCACCGGTCTGCCCAACCGGCTGCTGCTGCGCGACCGCGTCGAACGCGCGCAGATCCAGGCGACGCGCACGCAGAGCCGCGCCGCGCTGCTCTTCCTCGATCTTGACCACTTCAAGACGATCAACGATTCACTCGGCCACCCGGTCGGCGACAGGCTGCTGCGCGCCGTCGTCGAGCGGCTGAAAAGCTGCGTGCGCGAATCGGACACGATCAGCCGCCAGGGCGGCGACGAATTCATCATCCTGCTGAGCGAGATGCGCGACAGCGACTCGGTCGCGCGCGTCGCTGACAAGATCCAGCAGCGCATGGGCGAACCCTTCGTCCTCGACAACCACTCGCTGAACACCTCGTTCTCGATCGGTATCGCGCTTTTCCCCGACGACGGCGACGACTTCGACAGCCTGCTGCAGAAGGCCGACACGGCGATGTATCACGCCAAGGAAACGGGCCGCAACGGCCACCGTTTCTTCACCGAACAGATGAATCTGCAGGTCGTCGAGCACCTGCGGCTGCAAACCGAGCTGCGCTACGCGCTCGAGAACCGCGAATTCGTTCTTCATTACCAGCCGCAGCTCGACCTGCACAACGGCCACATTATCGGCGTCGAGGCGCTGATCCGCTGGAACCGTCCGGACAGAGGCCTGGTTCCGCCCGGCCGCTTTATCGGCGTTGCCGAGGATTCGGGCCTGATCGTGCCGATCGGCGCCTGGGTGCTCGCTGAAGCCTGCCGTCAGGCGCGCGTCTGGCAGGACGCCGGGTTGCCACCCTTCGTCGTTGCCGTGAACCTTTCGGCCGCCCAGTTCAAGCGCGCAGACCTCGTGTCCACGGTGATTAACGCGCTCGTCCTTTCCGACCTCGACGCGCAGTGGCTTGAACTCGAACTGACCGAGTCGATCCTGATCCAGGACGCCGAAGCGACGCTCGATGCAGTGCACCGCCTGAAAGCGCTCGGCGTCATGCTTTCGGTGGACGATTTTGGCACCGGCTACTCGAGCCTCACGTACCTCAAGCGCTTTGCCGTCGATAAGCTCAAGATCGACCGCTCGTTCATCTTCGACCTCGTCAGCGACCCGGACGACGCGGCGATCGTGCGGGCGATCATTCAGATGGCGCAGAGCCTCAAGCTGCGCACCGTCGCCGAAGGCGTCGAGAATGCCGAGCTCGTCGATCGGCTGCGCGAATACGGGTGCGACGAGATTCAGGGTTACTGCTTCGCCTACCCGATGCCGGCCGACCAGCTTGAAGCGTTCGTTCGTGCGCATGATGCGCGCGAATTTACGACGTACGGCACGACCGGCACGCTGATTTAGCACTTCAACGAAAAACCCCGGCTTCGGTGACGATGGCGTCAAGGCGCACGTCGTGCGCTTCGGGGACGACGGAGGCGACGCGTGCCAGCTCGAAACCGACGCCGATGGCGAGCGGCGCGGGCTTGAGCGCGGCCAGCGTACGGTCGAAAAAACCGCCGCCGTAACCCAGGCGGTAGCCGGCCGCGTCAAAGGCGTTGAGCGGCATGAGCAAGGCTTGCGGGGTCAGAAAATCACCGTCGGCCGGCGTCGGAATCCCGTAGCGGTCGGCGGCCAGCCGGCTGTGCGGCGTCCACGCGCGAAAGGCGAGTGGCGCGCCGGCAGCGACGACGACCGGCAGCAGCGCGCAAAACCCTGGCGCGCCGGCGGCGCGCCAGGCACTGATCAGCGGCCGCAGGTCGGGTTCGTTATGCACCGGCCAGCAAAACGCGACACGCCATCCGGCGAGCTCGGGAAAGCGCTGGCGCAGGTGTTGGCAGACGATCGCCGACAGTCGCGCGCACTCGGCGTCCGCTAACGCCAGGCGCCGCTCGATCAGCGCGCGGCGTAGCGCCCGGCGCTCGTCGCCTGCCTTCGTCGCGCCCGTTACGGGGCTCATTTTCACTGGCAATCCGGCGCTCCTGTGGTATGCTCGAAAGCAAGTGTTTACCTGTGTTTCGAGCTTATCATGAAGTTTCGCTGCGTGCTTTTTCTGCTTGCTCTTCCGCTCTTCATTGCCCAAGCGGCGGCCGGCGGTTCGGTCCTCGACGAGCGATTCCTCGCGGCGCGCGACGCGGCCCGCGCCGGCGACCGCGCCAAGCTCGAGCGCATCGCCCCAGAGCTCGTCGGACACGAGCTCGAGTCCTACGTCGACTACTGGCGCATCCTGCTCGATATGTACCTCGCCGACACGGCGAAGATGCGCAATTTTCTGGCGCGCAACGACAAAACCTATATCGCTGAAAAGCTGCGCTCCGACTGGCTCAAGCAACTCGGCAAGCGGCGCCAATGGACCGATTTTGACGCCCAGTACGCGGCGCTCGTCGCGCCCGACCAGGAATTGTCCTGCTACGCGCTGCAAAGCCGAAGCGCGCGTGGCGACGCCAGTGTCGCCAACGAGGCGCTGGCACTCTGGCAGAGCCTCGCCGAGCCGCCCGAATCCTGCTACCCGGTGCTCGAAGCGCTGATTGCTGGCAAGCGCGTACTCGCCGACGGCGTCTGGGCGCGTATCCGCAGCCTGTTCGAGGCCAACAAGATGGCCGTTGCCCGCTACACGATGAACTATCTCCCGGTCAGCCAGACGCCCGATGCACGCGTCATCGCGGCGGTGATCGACAAGCCGCTGCCCTGGCTCGTCAAGCTGCCGGCCAACATTTCGGGCAACCGGATGAATCGCGAACTCGCGGCGCTGGCGATCTCCCGCATCGCGCGCAACGACCCGCACATGGCCTTCGAGCGCCTGAGCCGGGTCGAAAGTCAGCTGCAGGCCGGAGAACGCGGCTGGGCGTGGGGCCAGATCGGCTGGCAGGCGGCGACGCGTCATCTGCCCGAAGCGCTCGCCTGGTACCGCCGCGCTGGCGACGCCCCGCTCTCCGACGAAGTCGCGCAGTGGAAGGTGCGCGCCGCGCTGCGCGCTCAGGATTGGGGGCTCGTCCGCCTGAGCATCGAAAAAATGCCGGCGGCGCTCGTCGAACAGCCGGCGTGGACCTATTGGCTCGGGCGCGCCTACCGCGCTGGCGGCCGTCTAGAGGACGCCGACAAGCTGTTCACTAAAATCGCCGGCCAGCCGAACTTCTACGGCAACCTCGCCGACGAGGAACTCGGCCGGACGATCACGCCGCCGGCCCAAGCCGCCGCCTCGACGCCCGAGGAAACCGCACTGATCTCCGCCAACCCCGGCGTGCAGCGCACGCTCGCACTCTTTCGCCTCGGCATGCGCAGCGAAGGCGTCAAGGAATGGAGCTGGGCGCTGCGCACGATGAGTGATCGCGAACTGCTCGCTGCATCGGGCATTGCCCACCGCGCCGGCATCTACGACCGGGCGATCGCCGCTGCCGACCGGACCCGGAACGAACACGATTATTCGCTGCGCTACCTCTCGCCGTACAGCGAGCAGGTGCGACCCGCGGCGAAGAGTCAGTCACTTGACGACGCCTGGGTTTATGGCCTGATGCGCCAGGAGAGCCGTTTCGTGACGAACGCCAAATCGAATGTCGGCGCCTCTGGCCTGATGCAGTTGATGCCGGCGACGGCGCGCTGGGTGGCGAAGAAAATCGGCCTCAAGGATTTTCACCAGGGCCAGGTCAACGACACCGAGACCAACGTGCTGCTCGGAACGACGTATATGCGCCTCGTCCTCGAGAGCCTCGACAACCATCCGGTACTCGCTTCGGCGGCTTACAACGCCGGTCCCGGCCGGGCGCGCAAATGGCGCGGCGACACGGCGCTCGAGGGCGCCGTCTATGCCGAAACGATCCCGTTTTCCGAGACGCGCGACTACGTCAAGAAGGTGATGAGCAACTCGGTCTATTATTCGGCGCTCTTTGACGGCAAGCCGCAATCGCTCAAAGGCCGGCTGGGCACCATCGCGCCGCGCCTCGGCGGCGCGCCCAAGGGCGAGGAATTACCGTAAAATCGTCGTTTTGATTATGCTTTGATCGACACATCGCCATGCAAACCAAGAAGGTAGTGCTGATCGGCGGCAGTGGTTTTCTTGGCGGCTGGGTGGCCAACCGGCTCTCGCCGCACGGCGTCCGCATCCTGATCCCGACGCGCCGTCGCGACCACCACAAGGCAATGACCATAGTGCCGACGGTCGATGTACTGCAGGCCGACGCCAACGACCCGGCAACGCTGCGCGCGCTGCTCGCCGGCGTCGACGTCGTGGTGAACCTCGTCGGCATCCTGCACGATGGCGACGGCAGCGCGCCGTACGGCAAACGTTTTGCCGCCGCCCACGTCGAACTGCCGAAAAAGATCCTTGCCGCGATGCGCGA
>JBBRXI010000200.1:0-5117 GCA_038248575.1 Burkholderiales bacterium
AGGTAATCCTGGTAAAAAAATCTGGCTCATGCCACCTGACAGCGCTACACGATATGTGTTCGATTTGTCATTCAGCGTTAAGCCGGTTGCGGTAACATTGTGCCCGAACGGCGCGCTGACCAGGCGGACGAAGCTCTCGGCCTCGGCGAGGCTCGCGAAGCATGGCGCGCGGCCGATCGTCTGGCCGATGCGCCGGATCGACTCGGCGCCGATCACCGGCCCGACGTCATTGAGCACGAGCCGCGCGACCGGCGACCCGGGCAGGCTCGCCAATACCATGCCGACCAGCCCGCCCATCGAGGTTCCGAGCCAGTGCACGCGCTCGACGTCGAGGCGGGCGATGAGCGTCACCATGTGGTGAACATACTGCTCGATGCCGTAGTGCGCCGGGTCGGCGAGCCAGTCGCTGTGCCCGCGGCCGACGACGTCGGGACAGACGACGCGGTAATGGCCGGCCAGCGCACGTGCCAGGGTGTCGAAATCACGACCGTTGCGCGACAGCCCATGGACACAGACGAGGACGCTCGGGTTGTCGCGCTCGCCCCATTCGCGGTAAGCCATGCGGTACAGGCCGGAGCCGGACGTGCACAGGACGCTGCGCTGCTGCGCGGCGATAATCGGTTCGCCCGTTCGACTGTTCATTGTTGCCTCGCTGATTTTTCCAAGCGCAAGAATAGCGTACCGGCGGCGCGGCGCCATCAACTGCTGCTGCCTTTAGCTGTTCTATACTTGCGCAAAAAACCGCAGTCGGAATAATACGGCTTACTTTGCGTGAGCGACATCGAGGAAGATCGGCAAGGCCTTTCCGTTCGAGGGCGGAGCGCGGCAAGCGACGCTGAAACGGGTTCGACAATTGCTGCCCGGTCGGTACGATGATTTTCAAACGTCGGCAAGGCTCGCCGCAGGGGAGCCGGGCTTGTCGTTTTCCGACAGGGTTGCTTTTCCAGCGGCCAAACAGTCATATTGGGTTGACATGACGAATTTCGAACAAGCTCAGCAATTCTTCCTTGCCGGCGAACTGAGGAAATCGATTACCCAGTACCGGTCCGCGCTACGCTTTGAGGACGATCCTTATGCGCGGGCGCGGATTTATCTGGAACTGACCCGGATCTATCGAATGATGGTGCGGATGAAGAACGCGCGCCTCGAACTCACGCGCGCCTTCGCCGCGATCGGCCTGGCATGGCCGCAGAGCACGTGGAGCAGCACGATAGGCGCTTACCTGACACGTAAGCAAAGCCCGCAACTGCTTCCGGCGTTCGCCAACCAGCCGCAGGAAGTCAAGACGAACTTTCTCGCCGATCTTTATGAAGAACTCGGATTGTCGGCGTATTACCTGCGCCAGACACCGATCCTCCTGCAATCGATCATCAAATCGAGAAAAGTCTGCCGCGAACTGGGCCCCTCCCGGCCCTTGTTGAACTGGTACGGCGGCAGTGCGTGCGTCTTTGCCCTGATCGGCCTGAAACGACAAAGCGCGATCATGATCCGTCACTGCCAGGAGGTGGCAAGCGCAATACGAACGCCGGCCGAACTCGGGAAAACGCTGATATGGCAGGCGCTCGCCGAGGATTACGCCGGAAGTCCGGCTCATTCGGCCCAACTTTTCGAGCGTTGTCTCGACGAGTACGGGACGCATCTGCCGGCTGTCGACCTCAAACTGTCGGCAGTCGCCTTGAGCATCAACTACCTGTCGCGCGGACATTTTCGCAAGGCGCTCGAGGCGCTCGACAAATTCCGCCGGTTCAATCCCGGTTTGCTGAAATCCTACGAAGGGCAGCACCTCGATGTTACCGCCTGGTACGGTCTAGGCCCGAAAGCAATGCTCGGCGAAGTGACCGACGTCAAGGAAATGCAGGCTGAATTTCGTTATATCCTGAGCGCCGACCGGGATGAGAAATGGCTCGTCGCGCAGTTCCTCGGGCATCTGCTGATTGCCGGCAGGAAGACCGGCCTCGATGCCGGCGGAATCGAAGACCTGATCAACCGCTTCCGCATCCTCGACATGTCACCGCGCTCGACGCATTGCGAAGCGGCTTTCTATTGGGTGGCGAAAGCCTACAGCCGTTTCGATTCGGCGATCGCCAACGGCAAAGCGCTGAAGACCTTCAAGGCCAGCCTCGCCGACCTTAAACGCACGCCGGCCCACCCGACGTCGAGTTCGCATCATGCGGTGCTCAAAGCGGGTCTCGCCTGGCTCGAGGGCAAGCAACCGACCTATGAGAAATGGCGGGAAGTAGCAACGCAGCGCGCGTTGGCAATAGACAACGTATGGGCGCTTGCCGAATTGAATCAGTTGCAACAGCGCGTTGCACAAGCCGGAGGCTTCCATTGATGCTCGAACCATCGTTACACGCGGAGCTTGAAGCGATTGTCGGCGCCGCGTATCTGGAGACGCGCCCCGAGGCCTTGCGGCAATGGACCGAGAACACCCTGGCCTTGCCGAAAAGCCTGCTCGCCGTCGTGTCCCCTGAAAACGAGGCGCAGGCGGTAGACATCGTTCTTTTCTGCGCCCGCCATCGGATCGCGTACTACCCCTTGAGCACGGGAAAGAACTGGGGCTACGGCGGCGCGACCCCAGTCCTCGACGACATGCTGGTTCTTAACCTTTCGCGCCTCAATCGCATCATCGAGTTCAATGCCGAGTTGGCTTATGTCGTCGTCGAGCCCGGCGTCACGCAGCAGGACCTTTACGAATTCATGCGCGCTCGGGGGCATGAGTTCATGGTTCCGACGACCGGCGCCGGGCCGCAGGCGAGCTTGCTCGGGAACGCGCTGGAGCGCGGCTACGGGCTTACGCCGCACGAAGATCACTTCGGGTCGCTGCTGGCAATCAAGGCCGCTTTGGCCGACGGAAGAATTTACCGCTCGGCGTTAAGCGAGTTGGGCGGCGAATGCGTCGATCGCCTGTTCAAGTGGAAAATCGGTCCTTACCTCGATGGTCTTTTTACCCAGGGCAATATGGGCGTCGTTCTCGAAGGCACGATCGCACTGGCGCCGAAACCCGAAAACGTCACCCAATTCGTCGTTTTTCTTGACGACGAGGACCTGGAACGCGGCGTGCACGCGGTCAAGCAGCTGAAGCTTCACCTGCCGGCGATTGTCGGCGGCGTCAATATGATGAACAAGCGCCGGCTGCTCTCGATGATCGACAACCAGTGGATCGGGGAAAAGGCCCTGGAGGAAATTCGCGTCATCGAGTACGCGAGAAAAAGGGAGTTGCCCGACTGGGCTATCGTCGGGGCACTCTACGGACGAAATACACTGGTCCAGGCCGGCAAAAAAATCATCAGGAAGGAATGCCGCGGCTTCGCGCGGAAATTCGTTTTCCTGGGCCGGAAAAAATTCGAATTTGCCACCGCTATCCTCAAATGGCTACCGCTCGACCGCCTCAGGCTGCTACTCGCGAACGCCGGGCGGGCACTGGAGATTCTCGAAGGGACACCAAGCAAGGTGGCTTTGCCGCTCGCCTACCTGAAAAGCAAAAACGGTTTGCCGGCCGGCGAGCTTAATCCGGACCGCGACAACTGCGGCTTGATGTGGTTTTCGCCGCTGATCCCGCTCGATCCGCCGATCGTGCGCGACTACGTCCAGGAACTGACGCGAATCTGTCTCGCGCACGACATCGACCCGCTGATCACGCTGACGGCTTTCTCGGCGAGGTGCTTCGATTCGACGATACCAATTCTCTATTCCAGAGAAATTGAGGGCGACGCCGACAAGGCCAGGCGATGCTATGACGAGTTGCTGAAAGAAGGCGTGCTGATGGGGCTCTTTCCCTATCGGCTGGACATCGATCACATGCACCTGCTCGATGACCCCGGGGTACCGGCTTTCTGGATGGCGCAGGCGATCAAGAAAGCCCTCGACCCCCACAACCTGGTGGCGCCGGGAAGATACGTCAATGGACGATTGGCGTGAAATGGCTGGTGCGGTTCCTCGTCACCCTGGGGCTGTCGACCTTCATCGGGAACGCCCGTTCTTCGCTGCTTCCGCTTCTTGACCTTTCGTAACGTCCTGGCACCGCCACTTATTATGCCATCAGGTTATATCGCCCGGGCGCAATGATGTCATCAGGGTCAAATACATCTTTCAGGCGACGTACGGTTCGCCAGTAATCATTATCCGTAACGACGTCCTTCATCGTGTCCGCGCGTGCGCGATAGAGTTCGAGGCCGTGACGCCGGATGCATACCAGCATTTCATCGGCACAACGATGCACGCGCTCGACCTCGGCGCGTTGGGACCGGTCGAAGAGCAGGTTGATAACCGCCACCATCGACGTCGCCGTCTCGATATTGAGCGTCATATAGACGGTATACCCGTGGACTCCTGCGATGTTTTGCAGCTCGTCTACAACGGCAACGACCGCTTTTCCGTTCAGTGGGAGCGCCGGATTGATAAAAAGCAGCCCGCAATCCGACTCGTCGAGCTGCGTCGCACCAAGATCCGGTCGTCCAAATTTCCATAACAGATTTTCGATCGCGATATCCGTCGGCACGCCCAGTGCCAGCGAATGCAGGGGACGGATGGAAGCGATTACCGCCGCACAGACGCGGGCAAACGGAATAAAGCGCAAGGCGCGCGCAATCCGGTAGCCCATATCGAGCCGCGCCTCGGTAGCCACCATGACCCGGACGTAAGGTCCGACCCGCTGCCTGATTTCCCGAATGGCGGAGCGCACCTGACCCCGATTTCCGGAGATCGCGGCAAGGCTTGCCCATTCGCTGGGAGCGACGAGCGCGAGCGCGCGAGCCGCTTCGGACTGCGCCCTCTGCGGCGAGTAACCACATTGTTTTTCGAGATAACTGGCGGCCCCGTAGCTGAGCGTCGATTGCGTTCTGGCCTTGTTGCCGATATGCGAGACCGAGGTCAATAGACCGTCGCGTTTCAGGCGTGCGAGCTCATCGATGAAATCGGCCATGAAGCGCGTGTCGGACAAAGACATCGAAATCGCAACTTCCTTCGGGCGCCTGGGCATCAGGCGGAAGCAGGCGCTGGTGACAATTCCCAGATTACCCTGGAAAAACAGACCGTCGAGCATCGGACCCAGACCGCTGGGATGGGCGTGCGCCAGCGGCGACGTCTCGCCAAGGCGGCGGAAACCCGTGCGCAGG
>JBBRXI010000201.1:0-5110 GCA_038248575.1 Burkholderiales bacterium
CCTTCGGCGGCCAGCGTGCGCGTCGAGCTGGTCGTGAAGACCGGCAGCAAGCTCGAAGGCTATGGCGAGAGCGGCATGGCGCACCTGCTCGAGCACATGCTGTTCAAGGGCGCCGGCCAGCGCGCCGATCTCAAGAGCGATCTCACCGCGCTCGGTGCGAGTTGGAACGGGACGACGAGCGTTGATCGCACCAACTACTTTGCGACCCTTGCCGCCGATCCCGAGCGCGTCGACGAAGCGCTTCGCATCGAAGCCGACCGCTTCATTCGCGCGCGTTTCACCCACAACGACCTGATCAGCGAGATGACCGTCGTGCGCAACGAACTCGAGCGCAACGATAGCGACCCGGGCAGTCTCGTGATGCGCGCGCTGCAGCGGCAAAGTTACTTCTGGCACGGCTATTCGCGGCCGACGATAGGCGCGCGCAGCGACATCGAGGACGCGCCGTTTTCCGCCCTGCAGGCCTTCCACGCCAAGCACTACCGGCCCGACAACGCGGCGCTGATCGTCTCGGGAAATTTCGACGCGGCGCGCGTTCTGGCGCTGGCCAGCCGCCTTTTTGCCGAAGCGCGCAACCCGGCGACGCCAAAAATCCGCGCGTGGACCCGCGAAGAGACGCGCGCCATCACCAACCGCAGCGAACTCGTGCTGCCAGCCGGTCGGACGATCGCCGCCAGCGCCTGGAAGCTGCCGGGAACGACCGACCGCCAGACCTACGCCTTCGACCTCGGGATGGGCGCCATTTGCGACAACGACTGGGGCAGTCTGCGCAAGGATCTGGTGCTCGAGCGGCGGATCGCGATTTCGGCGGCGTGCGGCGTCCGTGTCCAGGCCGACTATAGCCTGCTGATCGCCAGCGCCTCGGCCGAAAAGGACGCTGACGCGCAGGCCCTCGCGCAGGCCCTGTCGCGGCATATCGAGAACGCCGCCGCCCTTGGCGTCAGCGCGGCCCAACTCGAGCGCGCCCGGCGCAGCGAGCTGAACGCCTTTGAACGCGCCGAAAATTCGCACGAAACGCTGGCCGCCCTGATCTCGGACGCCGAGGTCGCCGGCGACTGGCGGCTGTTTTTCTGGCAGCGCGACATCGTCGCCGCGCTGAGCGTCGACGAAGCCAACGCCGCGCTCAAGAAATGGGCGGTTGGCGTCAACCGCAGCGACGTCGTGCTGCGCCACGCCGACGGTGTCGCCGCCCCGGAACTGCCGCGCTTTGCCGACGCCGGGGCGCTCGTCGCCGGCCGTCAGTGGACGGCAAACGCGCGCTCGGCGGACCCGCTCCCGGCGTCGGCGGCCGAACTGGCCAAGTCGACGGTGCATATTGCGCTCGACGGGTCGCGGGCGCGCGCGGCGCTGATCGCGCGGCACACGCAAGGCGACCGGGCGTGGGTCGTGCTCGCCAACGATTATGGCAACGAGGCGACCCTTTCCGGACGGCGCACGGCGTGCGCGATCGCCAGTAGCCTGATGGCTTTTGGCGGCGGCGGCGTGAACCGCGACGAACTCGCCGCAAAAATGGACGCCTTGCAGGCGCAATGGTCGCTCGGCCTCGGCGGCATCGTGCTCGAGGCGCCGCGCCGCAATATCGACGCGGCGGTCGACGTCCTGCTCGCCGTATGGGCTGCACCCGCCCTGCCGGATAATGAGTTCGAACGCATCAAGGCGGCGACCATCGCGCAGCTCGAAGCGAGCTTCAAGGATCCGGCGCAGGTGGCGAGCAATCTTTCCAGCCGGCGTTTCGACAACTACCCGGCGCAGCACCCGTTCAAGCCGCGTTCGCTCGAAGAGCAACTCGCCGAAGCGCGCGCCGTGAGCCGCGCCGATGCAACGGCGTGCGCCGCCGATTTTTCCGGCATCGGTGAATTGCGCCTGGCGATGGTCGGCGCTTTCTCGCCCGATGATGCGCGCGCGCTGTGGGGCAAGCTTGCCCGACTGCCGGCGGCGAAAATCCCCTACGCGCGGGTCCGCGACGTCGCGGCGCCGCTCGCCGTCGATAGCACGCCGATCACCATTGCGATGCCGGAAAAACCCAACGCCGCGGTCGCCGGAACGGCCTTGCTGCGCATCACCGACGACTCGCCCGATTTCCCCGCCTTGCGCATCGCCGTCAAGGCGCTCGGCGGCGACGCCAGCAGCCGCATCTGGAAGCGCTTGCGCGAGCGCGAAGGGCTCGCCTACAGCGCCGGCGTCTCGCTCGTCGGCGACCATTTCGAGCCGCGCAGCCGGCTGACGATCCAGGCCAGTGCGGCGAGCGACAAGGCCGACGCGGCGCTCGCCAGCCTCCAGGACGAGCTGGCGCGGGCGCTGCAGGAAGGTTTTTCAGAGCAGGAAGTCGAACGCGCCAAACAAGCCTGGCTGCAGGAGCGGCGAACCGCACTGCGCGACGAACGCACTTTTGCCGAGACGCTGGCGCAAGGCCTCTACAGCGGGCGTGACTACGCCTGGCAGGCGCAATACGACGAGAAGATCAGCCGCCTGACGGCGCCCGAAGTGAGCGCCGCGCTGCGCGCCTACGTCGCCGGCTCGCCGATTGTCTGGCGGATCGGGCGCGGCAGCTAGCCCAGGGCACAGCGCCGTGACGCTGACGGAGCCCGCCGCAGCCCCTGCCGCCAGCCGCGTCGCGCGGCTCGGGCGCTCTTTGGGCTGGCGCCTGCTCGCGCTGAGCGTCACATCCTTGCTGCTCGTCGGAGGTATTTTTCTGTTCCAGGACAAGCTGCTCTACTTCCCCGAAAACCCGCCGCTCGAGGCCGTCCTCGGCGACGCGCGGCGGCGCAATCTCGAGCCCTGGCCCGATCGCGACGCCTACCGCGGCTTGCTGCGCGAGCCGGCTGGCGCGGCGCGCGCGACCATCGTCTTCTTTCACGGCAACGCCGGGCGTGCCGGGCAACGCGAGATCTATGCCGACGCGTTGGCGCGGCTCGGCATGCGCGTGCTGCTCGCTGAATATCCCGGCTACGGCGCGCGTCCGGGCACGCTCGGCGAAGCGGCGCTGGTCGCCGACGCGACGGCCACGCTGGCGCTCGTACGCAGCGCGTTTCCCGGGCCGCTGATCGTTGCCGGCGAGTCGCTCGGCGCCGGCGTTGCCGCCGCCATCGCCAAGTCCGCGCATGCGTCGGCCGTACTGCTCATCACGCCGTGGGACCGGCTTGCCAGCATCGCCCGGCATCATTACCCCTGGCTGCCGACCGGCTGGCTGCTGCGCGACCGCTACGACAGCGCTGCCCATCTTGTCGGTTACGGCGGTCGTGTGGCAATGGTCATTGCCGGGCACGACAGCATCGTGCCGCCGGAGTACGCGCGACGCCTCTATGCGAGTCTCGGCCCGAACAAGCGTTCATGGACCGTTCCCGCCGCCGGACACAACGACTGGACGGATGGCGTCGATCCGGCGTGGTGGGCGTCGCTGGCCGGCTTCCTGCTCGACTCCGAGTAAGGCTGCGAAAGGCGGCGACGACCGCCGCCGTGCATCGCCAGCTACGTCTTCTTGCTCGCTCCCGAACTGTGTCGCCGTTGGCAAGGAGGGGCAAGCGCGCACCGAGTTGATCTCTACCGCTTGCTTGTCGTGGACGGTGGTCGCCGCCGCTCCAGCATGGCGAGGGTCGAAGTGGCGCGGCCTGCCGGTCGCCCGGCGCTTCATGACTGGCGCTCCGGCCGCCGGTCCTGCGGCCGGAGCTGCGCATCGTTCTGCTCGCCGTCGGTGTGGCTTTCGGGTGCCGCGCGCTCGACGCGTGCGCGGGTAGCCGGATCACGCTCGGCTTCGCCGGGCGCGTGTTCGCCCTTCTCCTTGCCCTCCGACGAGTGGTGTTCGATGAGCGCGTTGATCTCCGAGCCGATCAGAATCGCCAGTCCGGCGATGTACAGCCAGAGCATGAGCACGATGACCGCGCCAATGCTGCCGTAGGTCGCGCTGTAATTGCCGAAATTCTGCGTGTACCAGGCAAAAGCGCCCGACGCGAGGACGAGCAGCGTGACGCCGACGCAGCTGCCGACGGTGATGAAGACGAAGCGTTGTTTGACGCACGGCGCCAGGTAGTAAATTAGCGCGAAGGCGAGCAGCAAGCCGAAGACGATCGTCAGCCAGCGGAAGCCGACGAAATAAGTCAGCAACGCGTCGCCCATGCCATAGCGCGCGCCGAGCCAGTCCTGGATCTGGCCGCCGAGAACGATCAGCGAAAAACCGCCGAGCACGAGCACGGCAAAGAGCAGGCTGAGCGCGACCGCGGTCAGGCGGGCGCGAATGAAGCTGCGTTTCTCATTGACGTCGTAAGTGATGTTGAGCTGCTGCATGACCGCGTACATGCCGGTCGACGTCGCCCACAGCGCGCCGGCAAAGCCGAGCGAGAGCAGCCCGCCGCGCTGCTCGCCGGTGACCTCGTCGACGACCGTCGCGAACATCTCGGCGGCGCTGCGCGGCAGCGCCTGCCGCAAGAGGTCCATGATCGCCTGGTCGACGTGGGCAATCGGCAGGTAGGGGATCACCGCCATGACGAAGATCATCGCCGGAAAGATCGCCAGCGTCAGGTAAAAGCCGAGCACGGCGGCGCCGTTGAAGATGTCGTCTTCGTTGGCTTCCTGATATAGCTCGCTGAAAAACTGCCGGGTCGTCACACCCTCGATCATCTTCATCACGATACTCCGTAGGTCTGCGCTGCACGCCTCGCTGCTGCAAGTCGCGTTCCTGCCGAGCCGCGGCGCACGGCGACCGGCACAGCGCGTACTGCTGCGTGCTGTGTTGTAATCATGAGGAGAGAGCGGTGCAAGCCAAACACGGGGCGAGCGTGGCCAGCCTGCCCGGCCAGGCGCGCGGCATCGCCCGGCGGCACGATGCGCCGGCCCTGCTGGCGATCGGCGGCAACGGGCCTGATCGGCGGCCTGGCCGCCGACAAGGGCCCCGCCATAAGCGCCGTCGAGCACGCGCTCGATCAGTCCCTGCGTCGCCTGCCGATTCGCCCGGTCCTGCTCGGCACCGTCTACGATCCGACCTTCGGCGATGTGCGCGCAACTTTCTCGGCGTCGCGGCGAAGGTCACGCGCCCCAACCACGCCCGGGCGATGACGTCATCGCCCGGGCGTGGTTGGGGCGCGTGACCTTCGCCGCGACGCCGAGAAAGTTGCGC
>JBBRXI010000202.1:0-5080 GCA_038248575.1 Burkholderiales bacterium
CGCAGGTAGGACTCGATCTCGAAATCGACGTCGTAGCTGAAACCCGGTTCGCCGTGGCGCAGCTGGCGGCCGAATTTTTCGCCCATCTGGCTATCGGAAAGATAGGTAATGTGGCCGACCATGCGCGCCAGGCGCAGGCCGCTGGTCGGGACGACACCGCGTTCGGCGTAATGGCCGCCATGGAAATCGGGGTCGGAAATGATGGCCTGCCGGGCGACTTCGTTAAAGGCGATGTTCTGCACCGAGAGCTTGGGCGCCGAGGCGATCACCATCGCGTGCCGGATGCGCTCGGGAAACTGCAGCGACCACTCGAGCGCCTGCATGCCGCCCAGGCTGCCGCCGATGACGGCGGCCCACGTATCGACGCCGAGGTGGTCGGCAAGGCGCGCTTGCGCCGCGACCCAGTCTTCGACGGTGACCATCGGGAAATCGGCACCGTAAGGCTTGCCGGTTTCCGGATTCATCGAGATCGGTCCACTCGAGCCGTAGCAGCCGCCGAGGTTATTGACGCCGACGACGAAGAACTTGCGCGTGTCGAGTGGTTTTCCCGGGCCGACGAGATTGTCCCACCAACCGACATTGCCGCCCTCGTCGGCATAAACGCCAGCGACGTGGTGACCGCCGGAGAGCGCGTGACAGACGAGTACGGCGTTCGTACGCGCCGCGTTGAGCGTGCCGTAGGTCTCGTAGACGAGTTCAAAGCCGGGTAGCCGGGCGCCGCTTTTGAGCAGCATCGAGGCATTGAAACGGACGCGTTGCGGGGCAACGACGCCGACGGAGTTCTCGAGTGATAGGGTCATCGCATCTGCACAAATGAAAGCCCAATCGGCAAAACAAGCGGACTGGGCTGGTCGCGCTTTAGCCGTATTTATAAAGCGCCCGCAAGCTGATCGTTCAAATCGGCGCTGTGGCGGAACTTACCGCCGGCCCTGGAAAAAGTCAAATCGGCGCACCCGCTCGGCGGACCCGCTCAAACGTTAAGCCGGTCGATCTGCTCCTGGATTTTGGCCGATTCCTCGAGGCGCAGGATGCGGCGGACGATCGCTTCGAGTTCGGAAATGTCGCTCTGCTTGATCCTTTGCTTGACCTCGGGGATCTGCGTCGGATACATCGAAAATTGACGCAGCCCCATACCGAGCAACAGCCGGGTCAGCGTCGGGTCGCCGGCCATTTCGCCGCACATGGCGACCGGGATGTGCGCTTTCTCGGCGCTGCTGATGACGTGCGCGAGCAGCATGAGCACCGCCGGGTGCAGCGGGTCGTAGAGGTGCGAGACGTTCTCGTCGCTGCGATCGATGGCCAGAGTGTACTGGATCAGGTCGTTGGTGCCGATCGAGATGAAGTCGAACCGGCGCAGGAACAGGCCGACGGCGAGCGCCGCCGCCGGGACCTCGATCATGCCGCCGATCTCGAGTTCCTCGTCAAAGGCGATCTTGTCACCGCGCAAGCTCGATTTGGCGCGTTCGAGCGCGGCCAGCGTCTGGTCGATCTGGTGACCATGCGAGAGCATCGGGAAGAGAATTTTGACCTTGCCGAGCCGCGAGACGCGCAGGATGGCGCGCAGTTGTGCATGAAAGCCATTGGGCTCGGCCAGCGACAACCGGATCGAGCGCAGGCCGAGCGCCGGGTTGAGCCGCTTGCCGTACTCGGGCAGGTCGTCCGAATGCATCGCCTTGTCATTGCCAAGATCGAAGGTGCGTATGGTCAGCGGCCGTCCGTCCATGCCCTTGACGGCCTTGCGATAGGCTTCGTACTGTTCATCCTCGCCCGGCATGTCGCCACGCCCGAGAAAGAGGAACTCGGTACGAAACAGGCCGACGCCCTCGGCGCCACTCTCGAGTGCCGCGCCGACATCGCTCGGCTCCTCGATGTTGGCAAGGAGCTCGATCTTGACCTTGTCGAGCGTCGTCGCGCGCGCCGTCTTCAGGAGCTTGAGCTTCGCGCGTTCGATCTCGAACTGGCTCTTCTTGAGCTGGTATTCGTCGAGCACGCGCCGGTCGGGGTTGACGATCAGCACGCCGCGCGTGCCGTCGACGATGATCGTTTCCTTGTCGCGAATCAGCTGGCGGGCGTTGTGCAAGCCGAGTACGGCCGGGATGCCCATGCCGCGCGCAAGAATCGCCGTGTGCGAGGTGGCGCCGCCGACGTCGGTGACGAAGGAGGCGAAGTGCTGATCCTTGAAGGCCATCACATCGGACGGAGACAAGTCGTGCGCCACGACGATCAGGTTCTGCTCGCGTACGCCCTTGCCGGCCTTGACGGCGGCGTGGCCCGGCTGGCCGACGAGTTCGCGGACCACGCGCTCGACGACCTGGCGCACGTCGGAGCTGCGCTCGCGCAGATAGGCGTCGTCGATCTTGTCGAACTCGGCGACGAGAATCTCCATCTGTTGCACGATCGCCCATTCGGCGTTGCAGCGCCGTTCGCGGATGATCTGCTTGGGCGCCTCGGACAGCTCGGCGTCGGAAAGGATCATCAAATGCAGGTCGATGAAGGCGCCGATGTCGGTCGGCGCGTGCCTCGTGCTGGCTTTCATCATCGTGAATTCGGCGCGCACGCGCTCGACCGCGGCCTCGAGTCGCGCGACTTCCTTTTCCACCATGCGCGGCGCGATAACGAGGTGCGAAACCTCGAGTGTCGCCTGCGAGATCAGGTGCGCCTGACCGATGGCGATGCCGCCGGAAACGGCAAGACCGTGCAAAGTAAAGCTCATCGCCGGCTACTCGCCTTCGCCAAACTTGTCGGCGATGAGTTTGAGCAGCGACTCAAGCGCCGGCTGTTCGTCGGCGCCAACGGTTTCGACGACGACCTTCGAGCCTTTGCCGGCGGCCAGCATCATGACTCCCATGATGCTCTTGGCGTTGATCCGGCGTGGCCCCTTTTCCATCCACACTTCGCAATTGAAGCGGCCGGCCAATTGCGTCAGCTTCGCCGAGGCCCGGGCGTGCAGGCCCAGTTTGTTGGTGATCTCTATTTCAGCGCGTGCCATTGAGACATCCTGTGGTCAACCGGCTAATGCCGGTGCATGTTGATGACGCCATCGCGGCCGCCGCTGATGGCCTTCTTGATCAGTGTTTCCATCCCGTGCTTGCGATAGGTCAGCGCGCGCAGCAGCATCGGCAGGCTGACGCCCGCGACGCCCTCGACGCGTCCGGGGTCGAGTAACTTGAGGGCGAGATTCGCTGGCGTCGCGCCGAGGATGTCGGTCATCAAAAGCACGCCTTCGCCCTCGTCGACCTGTTTGGCCAGCAGCCTCGCCATGGGTAGCACGTCGAGCGGATCGTCCTGCGCCGAGACGCCGAGTTGTCCGATCAGTGCCGGGCGCTTGTTGAGCACGTGGCAGACGTTCTGGATCAGGCTTTCGCCGAACGTGCCATGCGTTATCAGGAGAATGCCGATCATCGCTCGCTTTTTCGGGTAACGGCCATAGTAGCCAATATTCTAAGTGATTCTCGGCGCTCAGGCTGCGCGCGAGTCGCGCCAGGGAAGAATTTCAAGGGACAACGGCAATATCCTTCGGCGCCCCGCCGATGTAGTCAAGGCGCCGGTGCAGCGACGCGCTCACCGTGATACGGCCGTCGCCGTCGACGCGCAGCACTTGGTCCACCGCGAACCGTGCGGCCAGTTCCGGCCAGCGTTCGCCGGCGATGAAGAGCGGCTTGGACGCGGCGTCGGAGAGCGTGCCGGCCGCCGGACGACGGCTGACGAGCACGGTTAGCGCCTGGGTATGCATAACCGGTTCGCCGCGGCGCGGGTCGAGCAGATGGCTGTAGCGTTTGCCGTCTGCCTCGAAGTAACGCTGGTAATCGCCCGAGGTGCCGATCGCTTCGCCGTCGTCGAGCTCGACCGTCGCCAGCGGGCCCGGCTCGCGCGGATGACGGATACCGACGCGCCAGCGCTCGCCGTTTTTCGTGCCGAGCGCCATGACGTTGCCGCCGATGTTGATCAGCGCATGGTGCACGCCATGCGCCTGCAGAATGGCCGTCGCGCGGTCGAGCGCGACGCCCTTGAGGTAGCCGCCAAAGTCGAGCGCCACGGCGCGGTTCCGGCTGGTCAGGCGCAGTCCGTCAAGGCGCAGGTCGGCGATCGACGGCCGGGTCGCGCGCCAGGCAGCGATTGCCGCCGCGTCCGGGGGGGCGGCGGCGAAGCTATCCGACTGAAATCCCCAGAGGGCGATCAGCCGGCCGATGCCCGGGTCGAACAGCGCGTCGCCGAGCGCCGACAGGCGCTGGACGTCGGTGATCAGCGCGGCCATTTCCGGCGCCACGGCTATTTCTCGACCGGCGGCGATTGCCTCGTTGGCCGCCGAAAGTTCGGACGGCTGCGCCGGATGGTAAGTGCGATGCAGGCGGTCAAACTCGCGCAGGACCGCCGCCGCCGCGGGACGAGCCTGCGCCGCTTCGACCCCGGCGATCAGCAACTCGACGCGCGTGCCAAAAACGAAGGATTCGTGGCGATGGAGCGGCGCCCTGGCGCAGGAGGCGAGCGCGAGCAACAACGCGAGGCCTATCGAGCGCGCGACGCTCCGCACACGGCGCGCAGAAACACCGTTTGCGTGCCAGCCGGCTTTTTCGTGCAAGGCGCCTATTGCTTTTCGATGGCCGGCGCTGGAGCGCATTCACGCTCCAGTGCGGCGACGAACATCGCCGCCGCGTCAAAACCGGTCTGTTCGGCAATCTCAACCATGCACGTCGGGCTGGTGACGTTGATTTCGGTCAACCAGTCGCCGATCACGTCAATGCCGACCAGTAGCAGTCCGCGCGCGGCGAGCACCGGCGCCAGTGTCTCGGCGATCTCGCGGTCGCGTGGCGTCAATTCGCGGGCCACGCCACGGCCGCCGGCGGCGAGGTTGCCGCGTGTCTCGCCGTCTTTCGGAATACGCGCCAGACAATACGGAACGACCTGCCCGCCGACGATCAGGATGCGCTTGTCGCCATCGGCGATTTCCGGAATATAGCGCTGCGCCATGATCGTCCGCCGTCCTTCGTGCGTCAGCGTCTCGATAATGACGTTGCGGTTGGGTTCGTCGTGCTGGACGCGAAAAATCTGGCTGCCGCCCATGCCATCAATCGGCTTGAGA
>JBBRXI010000203.1:0-5030 GCA_038248575.1 Burkholderiales bacterium
CTGCCGAACGCTCGATGAGCAGCGATTTTTCAACCATGGCCATCGTTAGCGGCACCCCGTGATTCCTGTAGAATCCGGCATTCTAGCATCCGCCTAGGCCAACCTCAGAGACTCGCCCGATGAGCATTATCGCCAACAAGAAAGCCTTCCATGACTATTTCATCGAAGAAAAATTCGAGGCGGGCATTTCTCTGCAGGGCTGGGAGGTGAAGGCCATACGCGCCGGCCGGGCGAATATCAAGGAGTCGTATGTTGTCGTGCGCAGCGGCGAAGTGTTCCTCTTCGGCATGCATATTACGCCGCTCCCCGAAGCATCGACACACGTCACCGCCGACCCGATCCGCACGCGCAAGCTGCTCTTGCACGCCAACCAGATCAGCAAGTTGATCGGCCTCGTCGAGCGCGCCGGCTATACGCTGATGCCGATCGACCTGCATTTTCAGCGCGGACGGATCAAGGTCGAGATCGGGCTGGCCAAAGGCAAGAAGCAGCACGACAAGCGCGAAGCCGAAAAAGAGAAGGACTGGGACCGCGAAAAAGCGCGCCTGATGCGCGTCAAAGCGTAGTGTGAATTACGCTTGGCGCTGGCGGACGGTCTCGAACAGGCAGACTGCGGCGGCCGCGGCGACGTTGAGCGACTCGGTCGTTCCGGGCATCGGAATGCGCACGCGCAAGGACGTCGCTTGTGCCACGTCCGACCGCACGCCCTGCCCTTCGCTACCGAAGACCCAGGCCACGGGCTCGTGCAGAGACAGTGAATAGAGCGAAGAGGCGGCGTCGAGCGCCGTCGTCACCGCCTGTCCGCGATACGCACGGAGAAAAGCCGGCAAGTCGCAGTTCTCGTGAAGCTCAACTTCGAAGTGCGCGCCCATTGCTGCGCGCAGCGTCTTCGGCGACCAGGCCTGGGCGCAATCGACCGAGAGCAGGATCTGGCGAAAGCCGGCGGCCGCCGCGCTGCGCAGAATCGAGCCAAGGTTGCCCGGATCCTGGATGCCGTCGAGCACGACGGCGTCGGCGGCGGGGTTTGCCGGCTGCGCGCAGCGCGGCTGTCCGACGATGGCGAGGATGCCGGTCGGCGCCTCGACGCTCGCCAACTCGGCAAATAGTGTGTCGGCGAGGACGCATAGCGCGCCGGGGCAATCGCCGCTCGCGAGATAAGCGGCGATTTCATGCCGCAAAGCACCGCTCTCGCTGACGATCACTTCCTCCGGCCGGCCGCAGCACGCACCGTACGCAGCGATCAGATGCATGCCGTCGAGTACCGTGCGGCCAGACTTGCGGCGTTCGCGCCCGCTCTGGCAGAGCTTTTTAAGTTCCTTGAAGTGCGGGTTGTCGCGCGAGGCGATGTGCTTCATAGGAGGATCAGCTGCATGACCGGCGCGTAGCTGCGCCGATGAACCGGGCTGATGCCATGATCCTGCAAGGCCTTGAGGTGGACCGCCGTGCCGTAACCCATGTGGCGATCGAAGCCGTACATCGGATAGCTCGCGTGCAGGACCGTCATTCCGGCGTCGCGCACGGTCTTGGCAATGATCGACGCAGCGGCGATCGACGCCACCTTGCCGTCGCCACCGACGATCGCCCGGGCCGGGCAAGCCAGTCTCGGACAGCGGTTACCGTCGATCAGGGCGGCACTCGGCAGGATGGCGAGCGATGCCACCGCCCGCTGCATGGCGAGCAGGGTCGCCTGCAGGATGTTGAGCCGATCGATTTCCTCGACACTCGCTTCGCCAACGCCCCAGGCCAGCGCCTTGACGCGAATCTCGATCGCCAGTTCGCCGCGGCGTTTGGCCGACAGTTTTTTCGACTCGTCAAGACCGTCGATCGGTCGTCGCGGATCGAGGATCACCGCCGCGGCGACCACCGGACCGGCGAGCGGACCGCGACCGGCTTCATCGACGCCGCATTCCAGGCCTTCAGGCAGTAGCAGTGAGGGGGGCATCGCGGCGTACGCTGGGCGTCAGGCAAGCGACAATCGCCGCCGCCGATTTTTCCGCGGTGTTCTGCTTGAGCGTGAGGTGAATGGCGCGGAAAGCTTCGCTGATCCGCGCGCAGGTCGGCTTGTCGGCGTAGAGGTTGAGCAGCGCTTGCGCGAGGTTCTCCGGTGTCGCATCGTCCTGAATGAATTCCGGCACGAGGAATTTCCCGGCCAGAATGTTCGGTAATCCGACGTAGGGCAGATAGCCCATGCGCCGCATCATGCGGTAGGAGAACGGCGCCATCTTGTAGACGATCGCCATCGGCCGCTTGAGCAACGCCGCTTCGAGTGTCGCCGTTCCACTCGCCACGAGAACGGCGTCGGCGGCCATCATCGCTTCGTGCGCGTGACCGAACAGCATGCGTATCGGCAGCTCGTACGCGGCGCAGCGATAGAGCGCCGTTTCGAACAGCAGGCGGGTTTCGCGCGTCGCCAGCGGAACGAGGAAAAGCGCGTTCGGCAGCGACTTGTTGATTTCGATCGCCGTCGCGATGAAGCTCTCGGCCATGTATTGCAATTCGGACTGGCGACTGCCTGGCAGCAAGGCAAATACGGGCAGCTGCGCCGACAGGCCAAGCAATTCGCGCGCACTGCTGCGAACGTCGTCGACGGGCAGCACGTCGGCCAGCGGATGGCCGACGTAGGAAACCGGAATCCCCTCTTTTTCGTAGAGCGCCGGCTCAAACGGAAAAAGTGCGAGGACGCGCGAGACGGCGGCGCCGATCTTGTGGATGCGTTGCCCGCGCCAGGCCCAGATCGACGGGCTGACGTAGTGAATGCTCGGAATGCCGTTCTGCTTGAGCGCTTTTTCGAGACCCAGATTGAAGTCCGGCGCATCGACGCCGATGAAGACGTCCGGCGGGTCGGCGAGCAGGCGGCGTTTCACGTCCCGGCGAATCGCGGAGATCTCGCGGTAGTGCCGGAGGACTTCAACATAACCGCGCACCGCAAGCTTTTCGAGCGGGTGCCACGCTTTGAATCCGCGTCCGATCATCTTCGGCCCACCGATGCCGTAAAAAACCGCATTCGGCAGCTTTGCCTTGAGCGCCTCGATCAGATGGCTGGCGAGCAGGTCTCCGGAAGCCTCGCCAGCGACCATCGCAATACGGACCGGGCCAGCCGTCATCGGATGATGCCGCGTTTCGAGACCGCCAGAAAGTCGAGAATGGCCTGGACTTCGGGATGCACCTTGACGTCTTCTTCGAGCTTGGCGCGCGCCTCTTCGAGCAGCAAACCCGACTTGTAAAGCGTGCGGTAAGCGCGTTTGAGCGCCAGCAGGGCGTCGGCCGAAAATCCGCGGCGCTTGAGCCCTTCGGCATTGATGCCAAATGGTGTCGCCGTGTTTCCGGCGGCCTTCACGTACGGCGGGACGTCCTGGAGGACGACGGTCCCGACGGCGGTCATCGTGTGCGCGCCGATGCGGCAGAACTGGTGCACGCCAGTATATCCACCGAGAATGGCCCAGTCGTCTACGTGCACATGGCCGGCAAGCTGGGCGTTGTTGGCAAACGTCGTGCGGTTGCCGACTTGGCAATCGTGCGCTATGTGCACGTACGCCATAATCCAGTTGTCATCGCCAAGCCGGGTTACTCCGACGTCCTGCGCGGTGCCGAGGTTGAAAGTGCAGAATTCGCGAATGGTGTTGCGATCGCCGATTTCGAGCCGGGTCGGTTCGCCGGCATATTTCTTGTCCTGCGGCACTTCACCGATCGACGAAAACTGAAAAATGCGGTTGTCGCGGCCAATCCGCGTATGCCCGGAGATGACAACGTGACTGGCGATCGACGTGCTGTCGCCGATCTCGACGTGCTCGCCGATGATCGAATACGGTCCGACCGAAACATTGGCGCCAAGCGTGGCGCCGGGATGAATGATGGCGCTGGGGTGGATCATCGCTTCGCTTCCCTCAGACGATATCGCGTTTCGTACACATCAGTTCCGCTTGCGCGACGATCTGATCGTCGACCCGTGCTTCGGCCTTGTATTTCCAGATGCCGCGGATCCGCCGCAAAATCTCGACGTGCAGATGCAATTGATCGCCCGGCGTCACCGGTTTCTTGAAGCGCGCGTTGTCGATTCCGGCAAAATAGAAAAGGGAAGTATCGTCGGGCTTCACGCCCAGGGTCTTGAACGACAAGATTCCGGCCGCCTGTGCCAGCGCCTCCATGATCAGTACGCCCGGCATTACCGGCACGCGCGGGAAATGGCCAACGAAGAACGGTTCGTTGATCGTCAGGTTCTTGTAGGCATGGATCGATTTCCCCGGCTCGTAGGCGACGACGCGATCGACCAGCAGAAAGGGGTAACGATGCGGCAGGTGCTCGAGGATCTCTCCGATATCCATTGTATTCAAGACATTTGCTCCATATGGGCGAGTTTCTTCTCGAGCTCTGAAACTCGCTCGGCAAGCTTTGCCAGTCGTTTAAGTTGGGCCGCGTCGTGCAGCCAATTAGCGTGCATCGCGAACGGGAACACGCCCGTGTACTGACCGGGCTTGTTCACGCTTTTGGTAATCATCGTCCCGGCCGAGACATGCACATCGTCGCCGATAGCGATGTGGCCGACGATCATTGCGGCGCCGCCGACGGTACAGCGACGCCCTATCGTGGCGCTGCCTGCAACGCCGACGCACCCGGCCATCGCCGTGTTTTCGCCGATACGTACGTTGTGCGCGATCTGGATCTGGTTATCGAGTTTGACACCGTCGCCGATCACCGTATCGTCTAGGGCGCCGCGATCGATCGAGGTATTGGCGCCAATCTCGACGTCATCGCCGATCACGACGCGACCAATTTGCGGAATTTTTATCCAGCGCTCATCTTCCTTGGCAAAACCGAAGCCGTCGCTGCCGATGATCGCCCCGGCCTGGATGATGGCCCGCTTGCCAATCGAGCAATCACCATATACCACGACATTGGGATAAAGAAGCGAGTCGTCGCCGAGCACGACGCCGTCGCCGATCACGCAACCCGGATAAAGGGTTACGTTCTCGCCGATGCGCACGTCTTTTCCGATCACCACGTTTTCGCCGACGCGTGCCGATCGCGGTACC
>JBBRXI010000204.1:0-5023 GCA_038248575.1 Burkholderiales bacterium
ACTGACCGTCCAGTGGCTCACCGTCGTCAGCGTTGCGCTGGTGCTGGTGAATGTGCCACCACTCAGAGCGAACGCTCCGTTCATCGCGATCGCCGCATTGCCGCCCGTGAATGTGCCACCGGCTTGGGTATAGCCGGAGGCGCCCACCGTGAGCGTAACACCAGCGTTTTGGGTTATGACTCCGCTATAACCCGCGGCGATATTGATGCCGGCGACGTTCACGGCGCCCGCCATCGCCGCGCTATTTGGGCAATCGGCAGCGAACTCGGCGACATCGCCGGCCCCGGGTGCCGTGAGGTTGGCGGTCGCGCCGCAAGCGCTGGCAGCGGTCGTCGTCCAATTCGTGGCCGTTGCAAAAGTGCCGCCCGGCGGGCCGACCCAATAGTAGGTCGCCGCCACGCCGACGCCGGGCAGCAGGCAGATGCCGAGGATCAGCAGGCGCAAACAAAAAATGGCTTTGTGCATTGAACTACCGGCCGCGCCAGGGGGGGCTGGCGACGCGACGGGTCTCTCCCCCTCAGTGAAATTTTAATGCGCTTATTCTTTCGCCAACTATAACTGCGCCCTGACAGACGGTCAAACGACGGCGTTGGGCAAGGCCCGCCCGTCGGGCTCGCCGCGCAGTCAGACGCCGCCGGCAAAACCGGCTTGGCGCCAGGCTTCAAATACGGTGATGGCGACCGCGTTGGACAGGTTCAGACTGCGCTGGCCGGCGCGCATCGGCAGGCGCAGGCGGCAGGCTTCGGGAAAGCCGGCCATGACCGCGGCCGGCAGTCCGCTCGTCTCATTGCCGAAGACGAAAGCATCGTCGGCCCGGAACGCCGGTGTATCGAAGCGTTGTCCGCCGCTCGTCGTGACGGCGAACCGTCGTCGCCCGGCCAGCGCCGACACGCAGGCCGTCCAGTCGGCGTGACGGAAGACGCGGGCAAATTCGTGATAGTCGAGTCCGGCGCGTTTGAGCGCGCGGTCCTCCCAGCGGAAGCCGAGCGGCTCGACCAGATGCAGTTCGGCGCCGGTATTGGCACAGAGGCGAATGACGTTGCCCGTGTTGGGCGGAATCTCGGGCTGAAAGAGGACGACGGCAGTCAAGAATGGCTCCGCAAAATCATGTTGGACGACTGACGTCGTATGCAATAATGCGCCACTGCGTAATGACGTTGCTGGAGCTCGCCAATGGCTCGGCCAGAAAAGATACGCCTGGGGGATATGCTGATTCAGCAAGGGTTGCTCAGCACTGAGCAACTCAGGCTGGCGCTCGAAGAACAAAAGCTCAGCGGACGCAAACTTGGCCGTATTGTCGTCGATAGTGGCATCGTAACGGAAGAAACAATTGCCCAGGCGCTCGCCGGGCAGTTGCGACTACGCTACGTCGATCTCAAGCATTTCAACCCGCACCCAGAGTTCATCAAGTTGCTCAGCGAGGCGCAGGCGCGGCGTTTTCGCGCCGTCGTGCTCGACGAGATCGACGGCTCGCTACACGTCGGTTTCGTCGATCCGACCGACCTCCGCTCGTATGACGACGTCTTGAGGCTGCTGCGCCGCGAGATCGAACCGGTGGTCATCGGCGAGAGCCAGTTCCTCGCCCTGGTCGATCGAAGCTACCGGCGCACCGAGGAAATCCACGGCCTGGCAAAGGAGTTGACGGCCGATCTGGGCGATGTCCCGGTCGAATTCGGCGACCTGATGACGACGACGGCCGACGCCGACGACGTGCCGGTCGTCCGCTTGCTGCAGACGGTATTCGAGGAAGCGGTGCGCGCGCGCGCCTCGGATATTCACATCGAACCGCAGGAAAACTCGCTGCGCGTGCGTTTCCGTATCGATGGTGTTCTGCACGTGCAGACCGAAGCCGACGCCAAGATCGCTTCAGCGCTGGCGCTGCGCTTAAAGCTCATGGCCGGTCTCGATATCTCGGAAAAGCGTTTGCCGCAGGACGGCCGTTTCGCCATCCGCGTACGCAACAACGCCATCGACGTGCGCATTTCGACGATGCCGACGCAGTACGGCGAATCGGTGGTGATGCGTCTGCTCAACCAGGACACCGGCCTGCTGACGCTCGACCGGCTCAACATGCCGGCGCACATGCTGGCGCGCCTGCGCCATGCGGCAAACCGCCCGAACGGCATGGTGCTCGTCACCGGCCCGACCGGCAGCGGCAAGACGACGACGCTCTACGCGATCCTCTCCGAACTCAACACCACCGAGAAGAAAATCGTCACCGTCGAAGACCCGGTCGAGTACCGCCTGCCCGGGATCAACCAGGTGCAGGTGCACGAGAAAATTGCGCTCTCGTTCGAACGCGTTTTGCGCTCGGCCTTGCGCCAGGACCCGGACATCGTCCTGGTCGGCGAAATGCGCGATCAGATCACCGCCGAAATCGGCGTGCGCGCGGCGATCACCGGGCACATGGTGCTGTCGACGCTGCACACCAACGACGTCATTTCAACGCCGATCCGCCTGCTCGACATGGGCGTTCCACGCTACATGGTCGCCCTCTCACTGCAACTTGTGCTCGCCCAGCGTCTCGTTCGCCTGATCTGCGAGAGCTGCGCCGCGCCCTACACGCCGGCGCCGCACGAAAAGGAATGGCTGCGCAGCGAACTCGGCGATAGCGTCGATCAGCGCCGCTATTTGCACGGAACCGGCTGCGTGCATTGCGGCGGAACGGGTTACCAAGGGCGTACCGGCGTCTACGAAATGCTCGAAATGACCGACGACATCATCACCGCGATCAACAGCGAGGATTCACGCGTCTTCGTCCACGCCGCCCGCCGACAGATGGCCGGCGAAACGCTGCGCCGCGACGCCGTACGCCTCGTCGTCCACGGCCGCACGACGATCGCCGAAGCGTTGCTGATCACCCGCGCGTACGAGGATTAGGACGCTGACCATGCCGACCTATGCCTACAAAGGACGTAATCCGGCCGGCCAGCTCGTCGAAGGCGTGCTCGACGGCAATACGCCGGCTGCAGTAGCCGGCCTGCTGCAGGCGCAGGGCTTGATCCCCGTCGACATCCGCGAGTCGGGCGGGCATGCGGCGTCACTCGCTGCCAGGACCAGCGCCAAGCCGTTCCGGCAGTCCGTCACGCATATCGATCTGCTCCTCTTTAGCCGGCAAATGCACACGCTGCTCAAAGCGGGCGTGCCGATCCTGCGTGCGCTGAGCGGACTGCGCGACGCGGCGCTCAACCCGAACATGAAAACGGTGATCGGCCAGGTGCGCGAAAGCCTCGAGGGCGGGCGCGAGGTGTCGGCCGCCCTCGCCCGGCATCCCCACGTCTTCTCCGCCTTCTATGTGGCCATGGTCCGCGTTGGCGAGGCGACCGGCCGCCTGGAAGAAATCTTCTTGCGCCTTTTTGCGCACCTCGAGTTCGAGCGCTACATGCGCGGCCAGGTCAAATCGGCGCTGCGTTATCCCGGCTTCGTGCTGATCGCCATGCTCATCGCCATCGTCATCGTGAACGTCTTCGTCATTCCGGCGTTCGCCAAAGTGTTCGCCGGCTTTGGTTCGGAGTTGCCGCTGATGACGCGCGTGCTGCTCAGCAGTTCACAATTCACCATGACCTACTGGCCGGCGCTGCTCGCCGCCCTGATCGCCGGCGTGCTGGGCTTGCGCGGCTGGCTGGCGACCGCCCGCGGTCGTTACACCTGGGATCGCCTGGCGCTGCGCATTCCGATCGCCGGGCCGATATTGCACAAGGCGGCGCTGTCGCGCTTTGCGCGCAGCTTCGCGCTCGGCATGCGGAGCGGCGTACCGGTCATCGCGGCGCTTTCCAATTCGGCGCAAACCGTCGATAACACCTACTTTGCCGAACGCATCGAAGCGATGCGCGAGCACATTCAGCGTGGCGAGAGCCTGTTGCAAACGGCGATCGCGTCGGAAATATTTACCCCGGTGGTGCTGCAAATGATCGCCGTCGGCGAGGAGTCGGGCGCCGTCGACGAGATGATGGACGAGATCGGCGACATGTATCGGCAGGAGGTCGAATACGAACTCAAGACCTTGAGCCAGCAGATCGAACCGATACTGATCGTCATGCTCGGAATCATGGTGCTCATCCTCGCGCTCGGAATCTTCCTGCCGATGTGGGACCTCGGCCGCGTCGCGCTCAAGCACTGAACCGCCGCACGCTGCGCTGCAAGTCGGCTTGATCGTTGCAATGACCGATGGTTGTTGTCAGTCTTGCTATGAACGTGATAAGACTAAAGAAACGTCGCCAGGAGCCGTAAGCATGGATATGAAGACAAGTAATACGCGTCGCGCGCAGGGCGGATTCACGCTGATCGAGCTGATCGTTGTGGCGATCATTCTCGGCATTCTCGCCGCCGTCGCCCTGCCGCGCTTCACCAATCTGCAACGTGATGCGCGCATCGCCAAGCTGCAGGCGGTACGCGGCAGCGTCATGGCGGCGTCGGCGCTGGTGCACGCGACGACGCTGACGCGCGGCGGCGTCAGCGACCCGGCTGCTTGTCCGGCGGGTGGCGGAACGGCGACCAACAGTTCAGGGGCGAGCGGCACGGTGTGCTCGGAGAGCGGCTTGATCAATATGGTTTATGGCTATCCGGCGGCGACTGCCCTCGGTGGCAACGCCGGAATCCTTTCAGCCGCCGGCCTGACCGGCGTCTTCAACCCGACCGCCGCGCAACTCGCAGCCGAGGGCTATCTGTACAGTGAAGGCAGCGGAAGCGCCACCTTCGGTGTCGCCGGAGCAACCGATCCGGAGAGCTGTTTTTTTACTTACACCCAGCCCGGGGCGGCCAACGTCGCCGCGACGATCAGCGGGCTTACGATAACCGGGTGCTAATTTTTTTTTTACGAAGGGAGAAGGGCAATGAAAACGATTCAACGGGGTTTCACCTTGATCGAGCTGGTCGTGGTGATCGTGATTCTCGGCATTTTGGCCGCCACCGCGCTGCCAAAGTTTATTGATATCTCATCCGAAGCCGGCACCGCCGCGACCAAGGGCGTCGCCGGCGCACTGGCCTCGGCGACGGCGATCAACTACGCGGCAAAAGCGGCCGG
>JBBRXI010000205.1:0-5010 GCA_038248575.1 Burkholderiales bacterium
GGGGGGGGGCGGGCGGCCGGGGGCCGCGCTCGTCGCCCCCCCCCCTCCGGCCCCCCCCCTCGGCCGTTCTGTCCCCGGGGGGGCCAAACCCCCCCCCCCCCCCCCCCCCCGCGGGTTCGGGTGTTTGTTGCCCCCCCCGACGTGATACTCCTCGACATCGGGCTGCCGCAGATGGACGGCTACGAAGTCGCGCGCAGCCTGCGCGCCCGCCCCGCCACGCCGCGCCCGCTACTCATCGCGATCACCGGTTACGGGCAGCCCGAGGACGTCTATCAGGCGAAGAGCGCGGGCTTTGACCACCATCTGATCAAGCCCGTCAATGCTGAGCAACTTCTCTCGTTGCTCGACTCGGCGCCGCGCGCCAGCGGGCGCCGGCTGCAATAAGGCCGCCGACGGCTCGTGCTTCAGGCGGCGAGGGTCGCCGTGCGATGGCCGTCGATGACTTGGAGCATTTGCGCGAAGGTCTTCGGTGTTCCGGCGACGAGGTTGCCCGTCTTGAGGTAGTTCTCGCCGCCTGAAAGGTCGCTGACCAGGCCACCAGCCTCGGTGATCAGCAGGCAGCCGGCGGCGATGTCCCAGGGCATGACGCCGAATTCCCAATAGCCGTCGAGGCGGCCGCAGGCGACGTAGGCCAGATCCAGTGCCGCCGAGCCCGGTCGACGCATTCCCGAGGTGCGCCGGGTGAATTCCTTGAATACCGCCAAATAGGTATCGACGTGGTCGAACATGCGGAACGGGAAGCCGGTGCCGAGCAGCGCGTCTTCAAGCTTGAGACACTTGGTGACGCGGATCCGCCGCTCGTTGAGGAAGGCGCCGCCGCCTTTGCTGGCCGTAAACATCTCGTTGCGCGTGACGTCATAGACGACCGCCTGGTTGAGCTGGCCCTTGTAGGCGAGCGCGATCGATACGGCGTATTGCGGAAAACCATGCAGGAAGTTGGTCGTCCCGTCGAGCGGGTCGATGATCCACTGGTATTCGCTGCCGGCGCCCTGGCCGACCGTCTGACCGGACTCTTCTGCTAAAATCCCGTAGTCGGGATACGCCTCGCGCAGCACGTCAATGATCGCGACTTCTGCCGCCTTGTCGACCTCGGTGACAAAATCGCTCTGCTGTTTGATCGTGATTTTGAGGTGCTCGACGTCGTGCGAGGCGCGGTTGATGATCTGGCTGGCGCGGCGCGCGGCCTTGACCATGATGTTCAGAGCTGGATGCATGGTTTGTCTTTAAAAAATCTGACGGGCGGCCAGCGTTTGCCGGCTTCCCCTCGTTTGGGAATCGCCTATTTTAGTATGAACCCGCCCCCTGCGTCTGCCTCAGCGTCGTACCCGGCGCTGCCGAGCGCCAACGATGCGCTCGCCCGTGTGCGTATCGTCCTCTCGCGTACCAGCCATCCGGGCAATATCGGCGCTGCGGCGCGAGCGATGAAAACCATGGGCCTGTTGCGCCTGACGCTGGTCAACCCGAAAGTCTTTCCTCACCCCGAGGCGGTAGCGCGCGCGGTCGGCGCCGACGACATTCTCGCCGCCGCGAAGGTTTGTGCGAGCCTCGACGAGGCACTCGCCGGCAGCGTTTTTGCGATCGCTGTTTCGGCGCGCCAGCGCAACCTCGGACCCCCGTCGATGCCGGCGCGCGCCGGCGCCGCGGAGGTGCTGGCGCTGGCCGCCGGCGGCGACGTTGCGCTGCTCTTCGGCAACGAGACGGCCGGCCTCTCGAACGACGAGGTGCAACGCTGCCAGCGCACGATCTTTATCCCCGCCAACCCCGACTACACCTCGCTCAACCTCGGCTCGGCGGTGCAACTGCTGTGCTACGAACTGCGCCTCGCGGCCTTCGGCGGCAGCCCGCCGGTGCCGAGCAAGGCCGTCCCCTTCGTTTCACCGCGCGCGACCAACGACGACATAGAACGCTTCTACGCGCATCTTGAGCGCGTCATGATCGCCACCGAGTTCCTTGATCCGCAACAGCCCAAGCGCTTGCTGCCGAAGCTGCGCCGGTTGTTTGCGCGCGCCGAGCTCGAGCGTGACGAGATCAACATCCTGCGCGGCATACTCGACGCGGTCGAAAAAAAGATCGTCTGAGCGCAAATTTGCCGATCGCGGGCAGCTCGTACGCGAATGTTGATTAAATAAGTCGGGTATTCTACAATTGCCCCCTTGAGTAATATGGAGAATCGCATTCATGTTCCGTCGCCTGCGCGAAGACATCCGCTCGGTCTTTGAGCGCGACCCGGCCGCCCGTACCGCCTGGGAGGTGCTGACCTGCTATCCGGGCGTCCATGCGCTGCTCATGCATCGCCTCGCGCACTGGCTGTGGCGCCAGCGTCTGCACTGGCTGGGCCGGCTGGTTTCGCATCTGGCGCGTTTTCTCACCGGCATCGAAATTCATCCGGGGGCGACCATCGGCCGCCGGTTCTTCATCGACCACGGCATGGGCGTCGTCATCGGTGAGACGGCGATCGTCGGCGACGACGTGACGCTGTACCACGGCGTGACGCTCGGCGGAACCTCGTGGAACAAGGGCCGGCGCCACCCGACGCTTGCCGACGGCGTGGTCATCGGCGCCGGCGCCCAGGTCCTCGGGCCGATCACCGTCGGTGCACGCGCCAAGGTCGGTTCGAACGCCGTCGTCGTCAAAAACGTTCCACCGGGGACGACAGCGGTCGGCAATCCGGCGCGCATCATCGACAGCGATCAGGCGCAAAAGCGCGAGGATAAGGCCGGGCAGATGGGGTTTTCGGCCTACGCGCTCGGCGCCAGCCAGGACGATCCGCTGGCCAAGGCGATCCATGGCCTGCTCGATCACGCCGTGGAAACCGACCGGCGCATCGAACTGCTGGTTAAGAAACTTGAGGCCACCGGTGTTTGCGTTGAAGACGAACTGGCGACCGCCGACCAGTTCGATGCGCAATACCTGAGTAAAATAGTTGACTAATAGACACCGGTTGTTGCATAGTTGACCGAATTGATTGGGTATTAACAGGAGGACACCATGCGTTTGACAACCAAGGGCCGTTTCGCGGTCACCGCTATGATCGATCTGGCGCTGCGCAGCGGCGACGGTCCGGTGACGCTGGCCGGCATCAGCGAACGCCAGAAGATTTCGCTCTCTTATCTTGAGCAGCTGTTCGGCAAATTGCGCCGCTACGGCCTCGTCGACAGCGTCCGCGGCCCGGGCGGCGGCTATTGCCTGGCGCGCCCGGCGCGCGAGATCACCGTCGCCGACATGGTGCGTGCCGTCGACGAGCCGCTCGACGCGACGCAGTGTCACGGCAAGGAGAATTGCAAGGACGACGAGCGTTGCATGACGCACGAATTGTGGACGACGCTGAGCGCCAAGATGTACGAGTACCTGACTTCGGTGACGCTGTCCGACCTCGTCGAAGGGCAGATGAAGAAGGCCGGGAAGGACGTTGCGGTGATCAAGGATGCACGCCGCAGCGGCCCGGGCGCTGCGGGCAAGGCGATGGCGGCGGCAGCCTGAGTCGGCATACGGACGGATCTAAAGAAAGGATTTATCCAGGCCATGTTCGCTCCGGTCTATTTCGATCACAACGCCACGACGCCGCTGCACGCGGCGGTGCGCGAGGCCATGCTGCCGTGGTTCGGCGAGCGCTTTGGCAACGCCTCGAGCCGTCACGAGTACGGACGCGCGGCGCGCCGCGCGATCGACGAAGCACGCCAGCAGGTTGCCGACGCGGTCGGCGCCGACGCCAGCGAGGTGATCTTCACGAGTGGCGGTTCCGAGGCCAACAACGTCTTCATCAAGGGCGCCGCGGCGTGCCTGAAAACCGGGTTGCTGGCCGTCAGCGCGATCGAGCACCCGTGCGTGATGAAACCCGCCGAGCAACTCGCGCGACGCGGCTGGTCGCTGCAAAAAATCGCCGTCGACGGCGATGGGCGGGTCGACCCTGCCGCGTACGCGGCGGTCATGGAACGTCGGCCGTCGCTCGTTTCGGTGATGCTCGCCAACAACGAAACAGGCGTTATCCAGGACGTCGCCGCGCTGGCGCGCGCCAAAGCGCACGGCGCCAGCTTTCATACCGACGCGGTCCAGGCCGTCGGCAAAATTGCCGTCGATTTTAGCGCCCTGAACGCCGCCGGCGTCAATGCACTGACGCTCTCAGCGCACAAGATCGGCGGCCCGCAGGGTGCGGCGGCGCTGATTCGCGATAAACGTGTCGATCTGGAGCCCTTGATCGCCGGCGGCGGACACGAACGCGGGCTGCGTTCGGGTACTGAAAACGTCGCAGCGATCGTCGGGTTTGGCGCCGCCTGCGCGTTGGCCGTGGCCGGACTCGGCGCCAGGGCGCAAGAACTCATCGCCTTGCGCGGACGGCTCGAGCAGGGCTTGACGACAATCGGCGCGAGAATTTTCTCCGCCGGCGCCGAGCGCTTGCCGAATACGGTGTGTTTTGCCCTCGCCGGGGTCGACGGCGAGACGCTGGTAGGCCAGCTCGACCGGGCCGGTTACGCGCTGGCCAGCGGCTCGGCGTGCTCGAGCGCGAATCCCGAGCCTTCGCATGTGCTGAGCGCGATGGGCGTTTCCCCTGACAGCGCGCGCTCGGCGCTGCGCGTGAGTCTCGGGGCGACCAATACGGCCGCGCAAATTGACGATTTTTTAGTAACGCTGCAGGCGACGATGTCGAGCCTGCAGCGCTTGACCGCGATGGTGGTCTAACGCCAGGAAGAATGGAGTACGTTAAATGCTGAGACTGCCGATTTATCTGGATTATTCGGCGACGACGCCGGTCGATCCGCGCGTGGCAGAGAAAATGATTCCCTACCTCGTCGAGCAATTCGGCAACGCGGCGTCGCGTTCGCACGCTTTCGGCTGGGAGGCCGAAGCGGCGGTCGAAGAGGCGCGCGAAGAGGTCGCGCGGCTGGTCAACGCCGACCCCAAGGAGATCGTGTGGACCTCGGGCGCAACCGAGTCGAACAACCTCGCGATCAAGGGCGCCGCGCATTTCTATGCCGGCAAGGGCAAGCACCTGATCACGGTCAAGACCGAGCA
>JBBRXI010000206.1:0-4991 GCA_038248575.1 Burkholderiales bacterium
CCTCACGTAGTAACGGCAAGCCGTCTCCGCATTTCGCACTGACTCGAACACGAGTGATTCTAGCATACTCGTCGCGTTCAACCGCGGGCGGCAGGCCGGTCAGATCGAGCTTGTTGAGAACGGTCAATTGCGGCACCGTGCTGGCACCGATCTCCTCGAGAACCTTGTTGACTTCAGCCGTCTGCTCGTCGCGCGCCGAACTCGCGGCATCGACGACATGAAGCAGCAGATCGGCACGCGAGGTCGCCTCGAGCGTGGCGTGGAAAGCGGCAACCAGCGCATGCGGCAGGTCACGGATAAAACCGACGGTGTCGGAAATAACGATATTGCCGGCCGCCCCAAGCCAGAGCTTGCGCGAGGTCGTGTCGAGAGTGGCAAAGAGCTGGTCTGCGGTGTACGCCCCGGCGTGCGTCAGCGCGTTGAACAGCGTCGATTTGCCGGCATTGGTGTAGCCGACGAGCGAAACGTTGAGCACCTCGCCACGAGCGCGCGCTTTGCGCTGGACGCCGCGCTGGCGGGCGAGCCGGACCAGCCGCTCCTTGAGCAGCTTGACCCGCTTGCCAAGCAGTCGGCGGTCGGTTTCGAGCTGTGTTTCGCCCGGTCCGCGCAGTCCGATACCGCCTTTTTGCCGTTCGAGGTGCGTCCAGCCGCGCACCAGCCGCGTCGCCAGGTGCTCGAGTTGCGCCAGTTCGACTTGCAGCTTGCCCTCGGCGCTTTGCGCGCGTTGCGCAAAAATATCGAGGATGAGACTGGTTCGATCGACAACCCGGCAATGCAAGGCGCGCTCCAGATTGCGCTCCTGCCCGGGCGACAACTCGTGGTTGAAGATGACAAGATCGGCTTGCTGGGCGGCAACTTCGGCGGCAATCTCCTGCACCTTACCCTTGCCCGCGTAGGTCGCCGCATCGGGGCTGTGGCGCTTGCCGTAAATTTCGGCGCATACCGTGGCTCCGGCCGACTCGACCAGCAGACGGACTTCAGCGAGTTGTTCGGCAACGTCGTCCACGTCAAAATCAAGCTGGACAACGATCGCCCGTTCGCCTGCGGCGGGAAGTTCAGGCATGAGAGCCGGCTACTCTCGTGACGCCGGTCGGCAGCGCAAACGCGCCACGGGCCTGAAGCCCGCGGCAGTCTGCCGCACCAGCGCCAGACTGCAAAACCGCGCAGACAGCAGGTTCAGACTTCGTCGCTTTCTTCCTGCTGGATGCTGACCGGACGGGACGGCACAACGGTCGAGATCGCGTGCTTGTAGACCATCTGAGTAACGGTATTCTTGAGCAGAACGACGTATTGGTCGAAGGATTCAACCTGGCCTTGCAATTTTATGCCATTGACCAGGTAGATCGAGACGGGAACATGCTCACGGCGCAGCACGTTCAGGAACGGGTCTTGTAACAGTTGCCCTTTATTACTCATGGTCAAACTCCATGTTTCGTATTCGGTGTCGGGCCGAATAGCTTAGTTGATTTTTCTTCCGTTTGCCATACCGAGCGGTACAAACCCGCGCCAGCTCAGGCCTTCGTCTGGCGCTCGCCCTTGCTCCGGGTGCTCCGCAGTCTATCGGTAACAGCCCGCTTGGGCGCTGGTTTCGCCGCCGGTTTTACGCCGGGCGGGCGAGCCTTGCTTTGCGGTTTCGGCTTTTCGACAGCTTTTGGTGCGCGTCGGTTCTGTTCCGGCTTTTTGCGATCGGCAAACGGATTGTCGGAAACGTTGAACTGGATGCGCAAAGGCGTTCCCTGCAGCTTGAATACTTCACGGAACACATGTTCGAGATAGCGGCGATAGGAATCGGAAACCTTGTCGAGCGCGTTGCCGTGAATAACGATGACCGGTGGATTGCGTCCGCCCTGGTGCGCGTAGCGCAGCTTGGGACGGAAAATCCCGCTGCGCGGCGGCGCCTGCCTGGCCACCGCGTCGAGCAGCGTGCGCGTCAGTTGCGGCGTCGTCAGGTCGGCGATCGCCGCCTTGTACGCGGAATCGACCGAACGGAAAACATGCGCGAGCCCCTGACCCTTGAGCGCCGAGACGTAATGGAAGTTGGCGAAGTCGAGGAACTTGAACTTGGCTTCGAGCGCGCCCTTGAGTTGTTCGCGCACGTAGGAATCAAGACCGTCCCACTTATTGACGGCGACGACGAGCGCGCGACCCGATTCGACGACGAAGCCGGCAATGTGGGCGTCCTGGTCGGAGATCTCCTGCTGCGCGTCGAGCACGAGAATGACCACGTGCGCGTCCTCGATCGATTGCAGCGTCTTGATCACCGAGAACTTCTCGAGCGTCTCAAAAACCCTGCCCTTGCGGCGCAAACCGGCGGTGTCGATCAAGGTGTAATGCTTTCCGCCGCGCTCGAAATCGACATAAATCGAATCACGCGTCGTTCCTGGCTGATCGAAGGCAATGACGCGCTCCTCGCCGAGCAGCGAGTTGATCATCGTGCTCTTGCCGACGTTCGGGCGCCCGACGATCGCCACCTTCAGCACGTCGGCCTCCTGCTCCTCCGGCGTCGGCTCCGGGAAGGCTCCGAGCGCCATTTCGATCAGGTGGCGAACGCCCTCGCCGTGCGTCGCCGAGACGGCCAGCGGCTCGCCGAGGCCAAGCTCGTGAAAATCGGCGATGACGATGCCCTCGTTCATCCCTTCGGCCTTATTGACCGCGACGAACACCGGGCGCGCCGCTTTGCGCAACTTGTTGGCGATCTCCTTGTCGAGGGCGGTGATTCCGGTGCGCGCGTCGACAACAAAAATGACCGCGTCGGCCTCGGCGATCGCCTGCTCGGTCTGGCGTGCCATTTCGTGCATGATGCCGTCTTTGGCAAGCGGCTCAAAGCCGCCGGTGTCAACCGCGAGGTAGGGCTTGCTGCCCAGCTTGCCATGGCCGTAATGACGGTCGCGTGTAAGCCCCGGAATATCGGCGACGAGCGCGTCGCGGGTCTTGGTCAGGCGGTTGAAAAGCGTCGATTTCCCGACGTTCGGACGACCGACGAGAACGATGGTGGGTTTCATTGCGCCTCAATGGCAAAGAGACCGCCGCGACTCGTCTGGAGCAGTAAATTGCTGCCTAGCGTCTGCAAGGGGGCGACCACCGGGCTGCCGTCGGTCGTCAGGCGACCGACAAAAGACCCATCCTCACGGCTCAGAAAATGCACAACGCCCTGGACGTCCGCGACAGCAAGCAGGCCGCGCCGCACCAGTGGAGCGCTAACCCGGCGCTGAAACAGCGCTTCCTGCTTCCACACGCTGGCGCCGCTCGCCACATCGAGCGCATGCACCGAACCCTTGTCGTCGGTGACGAAAAGAGTGCGGCCGTCGACCGCCAGTCCGACTGAGCTTGACATGTCGCGCGCCCAGACCAGCGTGCCGTTGCCCAAGTCGAAACAGGCCACGCGCCCCTGGAAAGCGACGGCGCAGATCGTCCGCCCGGAAATGACCGGGACGCTCGTGATATCGGCGACGCGGTCGAGCTCGGTCGCGCCCTTGGGCAACGCCACCGTACCGTCCCACAGTGCGGCGCCGTTGGCGGCACTGACTGCGATCAGTTTGCCGCCGGGGAAGCCGGCGAAAATCGTTTTGCCGTCGATCAACGGCCCGGCAGTGACACGCAGGGCCAGCGCCGGCGCCGGCCGTTGATAGATCCATTTGCGCTTGCCGTCGGCAGCGTCGTAGGCGGCAATCCGGTTATCGCCGCTGCGTACGACGACGATTCCCTCGCCGAGCGCGGGCGGCGCCAGAATTTCGCTCGTCGCCTTGGCGCGCCACAAGGGTTTGCCGTCGGCGCTGGAGAAGGCGAGAAGATCGCCTTTCGGCGAACCGACGACGACCATGCCGGCGTCGGCCCCGACACCGCCGGACAAGGCTTGTCCGGCCTTTATTTTCCAGACCAGCTTGCCGTCGTCGATGCGCGCGACAGTCCCGTCGGCGCCCGCCGCATAGACCGACGCACCGACAATCGCCGGCGTGAATGAATAGAGATCGCTCTTGCCGACGTTTTCGCGCCAGAGCACGCGCGCGTCGATGGTCGTTTTTATCGGCGACAGCTCAGCCATTTTCGGGCCTTTACTGGCCCAGGGATTGATCGCGTCGAGCGTCGAACAGCCGGCCAGCGCGAGCAGCGACGCCAGCAGAACACTGGCTAAAGCCCTCGTCATTACTTGGCTCCGCCGAGCGAATCGAGTTTCTGCTGAACAAGTTCGCGATAAACGGCGCGCGACTGGCCCTGCCAGCCGTCACTTGCATCGCCACCGGTGTTCGGCGCGAGTTTGCCTATCGCAGTCTGGTAAGCGGCGCGCGCCTCGGCCTTCTTTCCTTGCGCTACGAGGATGTCGCCGCGCATGTCGGCAAAACGCGCCTCGAGAGTAGAGCTGACGCTGCCTTCGGTTTGCTTGAGGGCCTCGTCGTAAGCCTTCTCGTCGAGCAGCACGGCGGCCAGCCGCAAGCGCGCCAGATCGCGTACTTCGTCCTTGCCGTTGGCGACGACCCAGAGTAGTTGCACCTTTGCCGTCTTGGCGTCGCCGGCGTCGATCAGCGCCTTGGCCGTGCTCAGCGCGCCGAGCGCGGCGTAGCTCGTACCGCAAAATTTCTCGAGCAGTTCGCCGCTCGCCGCCTTGATGCGCTGCGAGTCCTTCTCCTGGACGGCGTTCTGCAGGACGCTGAAGACCATCGCCGCCTGCGTTGTCTGGTTGCGCTGATACCAGTTCCAGCCCTGCCAGGCAATCACCGTCAGCGCGACGGCGGTAAGGACGTTGAGCAGCAGATTGCCGTATTGCTTCCACCAGGTCTTGATTTCGGCAAGTTGTTCCTGTTCTTCGAGGTCGTAGGTAGCCATTAAGCGTCTTCCTGATCTAAAAATGAATTCATGATTTCTTCGGCGACCTGGTCGACGCCGACGCGTTTCTGCGCGTTCGCTGTTTCGTACGCTGTTTCGCCGTTGGCGCGCAAGGGCTTTAATGTGACTTCACCGGCGTTCGCTTCGTCGTCGCCGATGATAACGGCAAA
>JBBRXI010000207.1:0-4988 GCA_038248575.1 Burkholderiales bacterium
CCCAGCGCGCCGCCGCCGAGGAGCAGCGCCGGGCCGAGGAAGTCGAAGTCCGGCAAAAGCAGCGCAAGGACCAGGCGCTGCTCAGCACCTACGGCAGCGAGAAGGACATCGACATGATGCGCGCGCGCGCCGAGGACGACACGTTAAAAGTGGTCAAGGCGGCTGAAACGCGGATCGCCGAACTGCAGGCGCAGCGCAAGCGCTTCGAGAGCGAAGCCGAGTTCTACCAGAAGAAAGCCTTGCCGCCGGACGTCCAGAAGGGGCTTTCCGACGCCGACCTCGCGGTCCGTCAGCAGCAGGCGCTGATCGAAGCGAAGAAAAAGGACCTCGAAGTCGTCCTGCTCAAATACGAGAACGATCGTCGTCGATACCTCGATCTGATTCGCCGCAGCCAGAAGCGCTAAGGCTCGACGGCCGGCGGCGCAAGCGTCTGCTCACCTCGCCGCAATACAGCGAATCAGCCGAGCTTCTCGCGCAGCAAGGCGTTGACCTGCTGCGGGTTGGCCTTGCCCTTGGTCGCTTTCATCGCCTGGCCGACCAGCGCGTTGAAGGCCTTTTCCTTGCCGGCCTTGAATTCGGCGACCATCGCCACATGGTCTGCGAGCACCGCGTCGATCAGCGCGCCGATCGCTGCGCTGTCGGTAATCTGCAGCAGCCCGTCGCGCGCGATGAGTGCGTCGGCTGATTCGGCTTCGCCGTTCCAGAGTGCGTCGAAGACCCGCTTGGCGATGTTATTCGAGATCGTCTGGTCGGCGATTCGCGCCACGAGATCGCCGAGTTGCGCCGGCGAAACCGGCGACGCGCTGATTTCAAGGCCCTCCCTGTTGAGGCGAGCGGCCAGATCGACCGTTACCCAGTTGGCGCAGATCTTGGCAATGCCGGTGCTTGCACCGGTCGGCTGGCGCAGCGCGCCGGCGAGCGTCGCATCGAAAAAGGTGGCGACGTCGAGCGAAGCGGTGAGCGTCGCCGCGTCGTAGGCCGACAGTGCATGCTCGGCGATGAGGCGATCGCGTTTGATCACCGGCAACTCGGGCATGCCGGCACGCGTCTGCTCGACCCAGTCGCGGGCGATGACCAGCGGCAACAGGTCGGGGTCGGGGAAATAGCGGTAGTCGTGCGCGTCCTCCTTGCTGCGCATGGCGCGCGTTTCCCCAGCCGCGCCGGCCTGCGGATCAAAGAGCACGGTCGCCTGCTCGATCGACCGGCCGTCCTCGATCTCGGCGATCTGCCACTGCGCCTCGTAGTCGATCGCCTGCTGCATGAAGCGGAAGGAGTTGAGATTCTTGATTTCTCTGCGCGTGCCCAATTCTTTTTGCCCGAATGGGCGTACTGACACGTTGGCGTCGCAGCGAAACGATCCTTCCTGCATCTTGCCGTCGCAAATGCCGATCCAGCGCACCAGCGCGTGCAGCGCCTTGGCGTAGGCCACTGCCTCGGCCGACGAACGCAGGTCGGGCTCGCTGACAATTTCAAGGAGCGGCGTCCCGGCCCGGTTGAGGTCGATCCCGGTCTTGCCGTGGAAATCCTCGTGCAGCGACTTGCCGGCGTCTTCCTCGAGGTGGGCGCGCGTCAGCCGGATCGTTTTTTCCACCAGCGCGTCGCCCTGGGCGAACTGGATCACGAGTTTTCCGCCGACGACGACCGGCAACTCGTACTGGCTGATCTGATAGCCCTTCGGCAGGTCGGGATAAAAGTAATTCTTGCGCGCGAATACCGACCGTGCGGCAACCTCGCCGCCTACGGCCAGCGCGAAGCGAATAGCGCAATCGACAGCCGCCTTGTTAAGTACCGGCAGGACGCCGGGCAGGGCGACGTCGACGGCGTTGGCGTGCACGTTGGGCTCGGCGCCAAAGGCCGTCGAGCTGCCCGAAAAAATCTTCGAGCACGTCGCGAGCTGCGCGTGCGTCTCGATGCCGATCACTACTTCCCACTGTTTCATTGCTTATCCTGGAAAAATCGGTTCACCATGGTTTCACCGTCGATAACACGCAGGCAGTGGATCTAGGCTGTTTACCGTTCTTTACGAACAGCGCCCGTTGCGCCTGTCGACGAGGATCGGCCAGAGGTAGCTGAAGGCGTCGCCGGCGCACTGCGCCTGACAGGCGTTGAAGGCGACGGTGACGCCTTTTTCCTGTTCCCACATGCGCACGACGCAGCCATTGGCCTCGTCGCGCAGGACGACCGTCGGCAGCCTGCCGGTCTGTGTGAAATTCTTCAGATCGAAACGGCACAGTCCCTGTTTCGGAATCGTCACTTCGGCGACGAAGCGCTGGACCTCCGCCTTTGTCACCTGCAGGTCGAGGCTTCCGCGCCCGCCGGCGACGTCGTGGAAGCGGCACTTCGTCTTGACGTCGAGCGCCGTGTCGGGAATCGTTTTGAGCTTGCGCCCAAGCAAGTGCTTGAGCGGCTGCGACTTGATCGGCTCGGCCGGCGGCGCCTTGGCCGCTGCCGGTGGCGCGGCGACCGGCGTTGGTGGCAGCGGCGCCGGCGCCGATGTGGGCTGCGGCGCCGGCGCCGCACACGCGGCGACGAGCAAGGCGAGCACCGCGCTGCGCAGGCGTTTGGCCAGCGCGCTCAAGCGATGCCGTCCGGGCGGCGCAGGTGCCAGTCGCTCGCCTGCTGGTAGCGGTGCGCGACCTCGAGCAGCCGCGCCTCGGCGAAGTAATCGCCGATCAGCTGCAGGCCGGCCGGCAGACCATCGGCAAAACCGCAGGGAATCGACATCGCCGGCAGGCCGGCGAGGTTCACGGCGATCGTATAGATGTCGGAGAGGTACATCTGTACCGGGTCGGCGGTTTTTTCGCCGATGCGAAAGGCGGTGCTCGGACTCGTCGGCCCGACGATCACGTCGCATTCACGGAAAGCGGCGACGAAATCGTTGGCGATCAGGCGGCGTATTCTTTGCGCCTGCAGGTAGTAGGCGTCGTAATAACCGTGCGAGAGGACGTAGGTGCCGATCAGGATGCGCCGTTTGACCTCGGCGCCGAAGCCCTGCGCCCGGCTCTTGGCGTACATGTCGTCGAGGTCGGCGTAGGCCGGCGCCCGGTAACCGTAGCGCACGCCGTCGTAGCGCGAGAGGTTCGAACTCGCTTCGGCCGGCGCGATGACGTAGTAGGCGGGCACCGAGAGTCGCATATTGGGCAGGCTGATGGCCACCGTCTCGGCGCCGAGCATGCGGTATTCTTCGATCGCCGCTTCGACGAGACGCATGAGTTCGGGTGCGCAGCCCGATTTTTCGTCGTCGCCAAAGAACTCCTTGGGCAGGCCGATGCGCAGGCCGGCGAGCGGCTTGGTGCCGCCGGCGTCGGCGAGACGGCGCGCGTAATCTTCGCCGGGCCGCTCGAGGCTCGTCGAATCACGCTCGTCAAAACCAGCCATGGCGTCAAGCAGCAGCGCGCAGTCTTCGGCCGAGCGGGCCATCGGCCCGCCCTGATCGAGCGACGAGGCGTAGGCAATCATGCCGTAGCGCGGGACGAGCCCATAAGTCGGCTTGAGTCCGGTCAGGTTGCACAGCGCCGCCGGCTGACGGATCGATCCGCCGGTATCGGTACCGGTCGCCGCCGGGGCCAGTCGCGCGGCGACGGCGGCCGCTGAACCGCCCGACGATCCGCCGGCGACGCGGCTGGTGTCCCAGGGGTTCCTCACCGCGCCGTAGTACGAGCTCTCGTTTGACGAGCCCATGGCAAATTCGTCCATGTTCGTCTTGCCGAGGATGACCGCGCCAGCAGCGTTGAATCGCTCAATGACGGTAGCATCGTAGGGGCTGACGAAGTTGGCGAGCATTTTCGAGCCGCAGGTGGTGCGCCAGCCCCTGGCGCAGAAAATGTCCTTCTGGGCGAGCGGAATTCCGGTCAGCGGCCCGCTGCCTCCTGCTGTTTTCCCGGCCATCCGCGCGTCGGCGGCGAGCGCCTGCGCCAGGCTTTTTTCGGCATCGACGGTGATGAAGGCGTTCAGTTGGGCGTTGTGGCGGGCGATCCGCTCGAGATAAAGCCCGGTCAGTTCGACGCTCGATATTTCCTTCGCGGCGAGCGCGCCGGCCAGTCCGGCAAGGCTGCGCTCGATCATTCGATTACCCGCGGCACAAGGTAGAGCCCGGCTTCGGTTTCTGGCGCGACGGCCTGCAAGGCAGCGCGCTGGTTTTCTTCGCTGAGGCGATCGGCGCGCAGGCGCTGCGCCAGGTCCTGGGCGTGCGCCATTGGTTCGACGCCGCTCGTATCGACGGCCAGCATCGTTTCGATCAGTTTGAAAATTTCATTCAGGTGGCCGAGCGTGCTCTGCGCCTCGGCGTCGCTGACTTCGATCCGGGCCAGATGCGCGACACGCCGAACCTGTTCGAGGGTAAGCGACATAGGTGTGAAATCAGTAAGATAATAAATCGGGAAGCCATATAAGGTATCATAAATGCTTTGTCTCTCGCAGCCCTCTGCGGGCTCTAACGGATATCAGGAATGTTCAGTTTTCTTCGCAGTTATTTTTCCAACGATCTGGCGATTGACCTCGGCACCGCCAATACGCTGATCTATGTGCGCGGCAAGGGCATCGTGCTCGATGAGCCGTCCGTTGTTGCTATTCGCACGCAAGGTGGCCCGAACGCCAAAAAGACCATCCAGGCTGTCGGCCAAAGCGCCAAAGACATGCTCGGCAAGGCGCCGGGCGCGATTACCGTGATCCGTCCGATGAAGGACGGCGTCATCGCCGACTTCACGGTCACCGAGCAGATGCTCAAGCAGTTCATCCGCAAGGTGCACGATTCGCGCCTGCTCTCGCCCTCGCCGCGCATCATCATCTGCGTGCCCTCGGGTTCGACGCAGGTCGAGCGCCGCGCAATCCGCGAGTCGGCGATCGGCGCCGGCGCAAGCCAGGTTTTTCTCATCGAGGAGCCGATGGCGGCGGCGATCGGCGCCGACCTGCCGGTTTCCGAGCCGACCGGGTCGATGGTCGTCGACATCGGCGGCGGCACCACCGAGGTCGGTGTCATATCGCTCGGC
>JBBRXI010000208.1:0-4987 GCA_038248575.1 Burkholderiales bacterium
AAAGATGGCTGAAAGACAAATCTCTTCGCGCATGATCATTCTGCTTACCACCGTCGCGGTCGTCGTATCGGTCGTCCTGATCTGGCCGCTTTCGATGCTCGGCAAGGGAACGGCGCCGTCGGGCACCGCCGACGAGGCCGAACTGCGCATCCAGCCGGTGGCGCGCGTCGAGATCCGGACCCAGGCAGTGGCGGCCGTCGCCGGCGGCCAGTCGCGCGACGGCGTGGCGGTATATAACACGGTGTGCATGGCCTGCCACGTGGCCGGCGTCGCCGGCGCACCGAAAACCGGCGACAAGGCGGCGTGGGCGCCGCGTATCGCGCAGGGCGCCGCGACGCTGATCAAGAGCGTGATAAACGGCAAGGGCGCGATGCCTCCTAAGGGTGGCGGCACCGATCTGAGCGAAGCCGAAATAAAGGCCGCCGTCGAGTATCTGGTCGGCCAGTCGAAGTAAGAAAAAACCCGACAAGCGCAGCGAAAACGCCGCAGAAAAGGGCGTGGCAAAAGTTGCGACCATGCAAAACGGGAGGCCGACAAGGCCTCCCGTTTTTTCAGCCGGCTGTCCGCAGCCCGCGCCTAAACCCGCTTACTTCTTCGTTTCGGTGGTGACCGTCGTCGAAGAGGTGGCCGGCGCGCCAACTTTGTGCGTGGTCTTGGTCTTGGTCACGGTTTTGTGCCCTTTCTTGTCGTCCGCCTTCATGTCCGACGCGGCGACCGGGGTCGCGGGTGTTGCCGCAGTGGCACGGGTAGTGGTTGTCGTGCTCGTAGCAGGCGCCGCCGGGGTGGCCGCAACGGCTGGCATAGCGGGAGTCGCCGCAGTGGCTGCCGTCGAGCGGGTCGTCGTGGTCGTGCTAGTCGCCGGAGCCGCAGGCGCCTGGGCAAACGCAGCAGTCGTGAAAGCAGCAGCTAGCGCAAGCGTAATGATGTTCTTAAGCATTTGGGTCTCCTCGTGTTGGTCTGGTTTCGAACTCGTCCGCAAAGGCGGGCGTGCTAGCAATAACGTGGTGGCATACGCTTCGGTTGTCGGCCATTGGGTAACGCTTCGTGACACCGTGTCACGGGCCGCCTTTAGCGGCGCAAATCAAGAAAGTTGCCGCCTCGGTCAAGCAGCCGCCGGTTGTTTATAGCAACTTGCGCCATGCGATTTTATGGTGACGTCGCTTTCGGGATTGAGCGTAAGGGCGCCAACGGGCTTCCAGTTAGGGCTGTTACGCGACCAGCGGGCCGGGTGACGTCGAGCGCCAAGCGACGGTGGGCATGTCGGGCGGTCCAGACACGCGCCTCGTCGAGGCTGGCAAAGCCTTTGGCGGGGAATTCAGGTCGCTACTTGGCAGTGTGAAACAAGGCTTCGGCATAGGCGTTTGTCATCGCTGACAGCGGGAGCGAGCACGGCTTGATGCCGAGCCAGTTGAGCGTCGCGGCCGCGCGGCGCACCGGCACCGACAAACACGGCGGTCCAGCCTCCAGCACGCAGGTTTTTTGGCTCTTGCCGACTTCGACATCACGCAAACATCAATTTGCTGCTAAACCCGTATATTACGAAGAAGAGCAGCCTGTCGACAGTGACCGAAGAGGAGCATAAAATGCCCGGCTAGCGATTGCATAAGCAACTGAATTATTGATTTTTTTTTCGCACACGAGGCGTTTAACCAACCCCCCGATTGTGTTGCACTTCGTTCTTGAAGCAAGCTTTTAGAGAACTAAAATTAATGCAGATACTGGAATCAGGATGCGTAATCATTGTCGGGCGGACTACAGCAGGCGAGGTTTTTAGACCAAGTGACTGGGACCATCGGCTGTGTGGCGTCATGTCCACTTTTATCGATGGAAAACTGCGCTACTCCCGACATGTCAGGCCCATCCGTCACGGCGATGACCGGGCCGTCTTTGTTACTGGCGAGTTAAAAGAAGTCGATTTGCACATGTGGAATTTTGTGCTTAATTTTGCCAAGGACAATGACCTGCAAATTGAATGGCCTGACGTTTGCCTGCTGCCTGACTCCGAATAATTCTGCTTGAGCGCCACTTGAGCGCCACAGCCAGAGCGCTATTTGAACCGATGGCCTTTCTTGCAAGGCCAGGTTTCAATTGCCCTGATGACCCCTGCCGGCGCCCTGTTCGTGGCCCCGTGGGTTCCCCAAAAAACCAGAGCGCCTGATCAACCGGCGCTCAAGCGGCCGATAGCGGCTCAGGATTCGTCTGCGTTTTCTGGCCAGTGCTTGATGTAGGCCTTGAGCAGCTTGTTCTCGAAATTGCGCTCGGCCAACATAGCCCTGGCCACATCACGCAAGGAAAGAACACTGATCAGCGTCTTCCCGTCCAGCACCGGGGCATGCCCCGACTTTGTTGAGATCATCAGATTACGCAGTTCGTCGACATCCATGTCCAGATGCGCAGTCGGCGGATTCACTTGCATGGCTTCACGAACAAAGATCTCGGCAATCGGCAAGGTTGGTCCGGCGTAGCGCTCGCTCAGACGTTTGGCGAGGACGGCAATGACTTCGCGAAAGGTCAGCATGCCGACAACGTCACCCGCATCCATAACGACGATGGCGGCAATATTATTCTTGTCCATCATGACTACGGCATCGGAAAGAGGGTCGTCGGGACTCACCGTGAACAAAGTGGAATCCTTTAACTTTAATATTTCCTTGACGTCCATATCACTCTCCATAAAGTTTCATCTGACGCTTTGACCCATTGACCCACGTGTTCAAGGCCTGCGGCATTCCCGGCTGATGCGAACCACATATTCACGGCAGCAGCGCGCGACGTTAAAATAAGGAGAAGCATAGCACCACGGGATCAGGACGCAGCACGAGATGAGCTCAAGCTCATGCCAATCACCGCGTCCGCTCAAGGTTCTCTTGGCTCAGAAGAGGCGCTGTGCGGCTGACGCCGCAGTCAGGTGCACAACCGCGCCGAAATCTCTTCCGGTCGCTGACTGTCAGCGCCGAAAAGTACTTGCGGCAAGCGGTACTTCAAGAAAGGCGATTCCGCAAACACGGACATCGCGTTTGGAATTTGCCCTGCCAAAATGCAGGCTGCCTATCAGTTTTCCGTGTCGGGCCAGCGGCAAGAGGGCGACCGAAGCAATGGCCCCGGAGAGCTAACCGTCCTTTGCCGCGAGCATCGCTTTCAACGCCGTCAGGCGCGCTGCGCCGCTCGCCTTGTCCGGTGCGCTATCGGCCTTGCCGCCTGAAAAGCGCAGATCGTCCTTGCCCATCTCGGCGATAAAGCGCGACGCCTCGCAGGGGATGAGCTCGCGCCCCTGCTTGCGCTTTTCGCTGTAGCTGATATGCAGCGAACGTTGCGCGCGGGTAATGCCGACGTACATCAGACGACGCTCTTCTTCGATCTTGTCGGGCGACTGCGACTCGCGGTGCGGCAGCACACCTTCCTCGACGCCGATGAGAAAGACGTGCTTGAATTCGAGGCCCTTGGCCGCGTGCAGCGTCGACAGCGCGACCGCGTCGGCGCTGTCGCTATCCTGCTTGTCGATGAGGTTGATGAGCGCAATTAACTGCGTCAGCTCGAGCAGAGTCTTGCCGTCCTCCTCGCCTTTGCGCGCCAGCCATTTCAGGAGTTCCTGGACGTTGGCCCAGCGCGTCAGGGCGACGCGCTGCTCGTCCTCGCCGTGCAGCCAGGCCTCGTAACCGATCGCTGCCAGCAGGTCGGTAAGCACCGGCTCGACCGGCTCGCGGCCGGCGCGGTACTCGAGGCGGTTGATAAACTCGCAGAATTCGACGAGCGGCGCGAGTTGGCGCGGCTGCACGCGCTGCGCAAAGCCCTCCTCGAAGACGGCGGCGAAGAGGCTGATATGGCGTTCGCCGGCGTAGGTGCCGAGCGCTTCAAGGGTCGTCCCGCCGACGCCGCGGCGCGGTGTCGTCACCGCACGGATGAAGGCCGGATCATCGTCGTTGTTGGCGAGAAGGCGCAGGTAGGAGGTGATGTCCTTGATCTCGGCCTTGTCGAAAAAGGACTGGCCACCCGAGAGGGCGTAGGGTACGCGCTGGTCGCGCAGAAGTTTTTCGAGCGCGCGCGCCTGAAAGTTGCCGCGGTAGAGGATTGCGTAATCGCGAAACTCGCCGCGGTGTTCGAATTTGTGCGCCTGCAGCTTCATCACCACCGACTCGGCTTCCTTGTCGCTGTCCCTGCACACCGTCACGCTGATCGGGTCGCCGTGTCCGAGGTCGGACCAGAGCTTTTTGTCGAAGAGTTTCTCGTTGTGCGCGATGAGCGTGTTGGCAGCTTTCAGAATACGCACCGTCGACCGGTAATTCTGCTCGAGCTTGATCACCTTGAGCTGCGGATAATCGCGCGGCAAGCCGCGCAGATTCTCGATATCGGCGCCGCGCCAGCCATAGATCGCCTGATCGTCGTCGCCGACCGCGGTGAATGCCGCGCGCGGTCCGACGAGCTGCCTGAGCATCCGGTACTGGCAGGCGTTGGTGTCCTGGTATTCGTCGACGAGCAGGTAGCGCAGACGGTTCTGCCATTTGGCCAGCGCTTGCGGCTGGCTCGCGAAAAGTTCTACGGGAAGCGCGATGAGGTCGTCGAAATCGACCGCCTGATAGGCTTTCAGCGTCGCCGAATAGCGCGCGTAGGCTTGCGCGGCGAGCTTCTCGGTTTCGTTTTCGACAGCTTTGAGCGCCTCTGCCGGCGAGACGAGCGCGTTCTTCCAGTTCGAGATCAGACTTTGCAGACGGCGCGTCGTCGCCTTGTCAGCGCTCGCCGAGAGCTCCGCGACGACAGCAAAACAGTCGTTGGCGTCGAAGATCGAAAAGCGCGGCTTGTAGCCCAAAAGCTTCGCGTCCTCGCGCAGGATGCGTACGCCGAGCGAATGAAAGGTCGAGATCGTCAACCCCTTGCTGTTGCCGTCGAGCAGCTGCCCGACGCGCTCCTGCATTTCCCGCGCCGCCTTGTTGGTGAAGGTCAGCGCGGCGATATTGCTCGGGCTAAAGCCGCAGGTCTTGACGAGGTAGGC
>JBBRXI010000209.1:0-4982 GCA_038248575.1 Burkholderiales bacterium
ATGGCGGCAGCGGCGATATTGCACAGCGCCTCGCCGACGGCCATGCGCCCGGAGGCCGGCGCATCGATCACCGCCAGCGGCGTGCGCTCGCCCATGGCGAAGGCTTCGCCGAGCGTGCCCCGGTAAGACATCGTCGTCACGGCGACGTCGGCGACCGGAACCTGCCACGGGCCGACCATCTGGTCGCGCGCCGTCATGCCGCCGACGCTGCGGTCGCCGATCGTGATCAGGAAGGTTTTGTCGGCCACCGCCGGCAGGCGCAATACGCGATAGACGGCGTCCTTGAGGTCGATCGCCGCCGGGTCGAAAGGTACCGACAGCGCCGGCCGATGAGCGACCTCGCGCGTCATGCGCGGCGGCTTGCCGAGCAGCGCGTCCATGTCCATGTCGACCGGCTTGTTGCCAAAATACCGGTCGGAGACGATCAGGCGATTATCGGCGGTCGCCGCGCCGACGACGGCGAAGGGACAGCGTTCGCGGGCGCAGAACGCGGCAAATTCGGCTAGTCGCGACGGGGCAATGGCGAGCACGTAGCGCTCCTGCGCCTCGTTGCTCCAGATTTCGGCCGGCGACATTCCCGGCTCTTCGATCTTCACTTCGCGCAGCTCGAAATGCGCGCCGCAACCGGCGCCGTGCGCCAATTCGGGGAAAGCATTCGAAATACCGCCGGCGCCGACGTCATGGACCGAAAGGATCGGATTGCCGGCGCCCGGGATGCTCGCATCGCCGACCGGCGCGCCCATCTGCCAGCAGCGGTCGAGGACCTCCTGGGCGCGCCGCTGCATCTCCGGATTGCCGCGCTGCACCGACGCAAAATCAAGGTCTTCGCTATTGGCCCCGGTGCTCATCGAACTCGCCGCGCCGCCGCCGAGACCGATCAGCATGCCCGGCCCGCCGAGCTGGATGAGCAGCGTTCCCGGCGCGAACGAGACCGCCTTGAGCGCCTGGCTGTCGGCAATGTTGCCGACGCCGCCGGCGACCATGATCGGCTTGTGGTAGCCGCGCACGAGCGCGTCCGCCCCGACGCCGACGACCTGCTCGTAGGTGCGAAAGTAACCGGTCAGATTCGGGCGGCCAAATTCGTTGTTGAACGCCGCGGCGCCGATCGGTCCGTCGAGCATGATCTCGAGTGCCGAAGCGATGCGCGCCGGCCGCCCATAGGACGCCATTGGTGCTTCCCAGGCCTGCACCGCATCGGGTAGATAAAGGTTGGACACCGAGAAGCCGCACAGCCCGGCTTTCGGCTTCGAGCCACGCCCGGTCGCTCCCTCGTCACGAATTTCACCGCCCGACCCGGTCGCTGCACCGGGAAACGGCGAGATCGCCGTCGGATGGTTGTGCGTTTCGACCTTGGCCAGGATGTGCGTCAAGTCCTCGCTCCACCGGTAGCTGCCGTCGGCGCCCGGTTCAAAACGCGCGACGCGCGCGCCGGTGAACACCGACGAGTTGTCCGAATAAGCGACGACCGTTCCTTGCGGATGCGCCGCGTGCGTCTCGCGAATCATGCCGAACAGCGTCTCCTTGCGCGGCTCGCCGTCGATGACCCAGGAGGCGTTGAAAATCTTGTGCCGGCAGTGCTCCGAATTGGCCTGCGCGAACATCATCAGTTCAACGTCGGTCGGATTGCGCTGCGTCTTGCTGACGAAGAGCTCGACGAGATAGTCGATTTCGTCGTCCGACAAGGCCATGCCGAGCCGGGCGTTGGCCGCGACGAGCGCCGCCCGGCCACCGCCGAGCAAGTCGATACTGGCCATCGGCCGGGGGGAAAAATGCCGGAACAGCGCTTCGCTCGCGGCGAAATCGGCGAGAACCGTTTCGATCATCCGATCGTGGAGCAAGGCCGAGATCGTCTGCCGGTCGCCCACCGCCACGCCTTCAACGCGATAGGCGATAGCGCGCTCGATACGTTCGATCGCCGACAGACCGCAGTTCCAGGCGATATCGGTCGCTTTCGACGACCACGGCGATACGGTACCAACACGCGGCGTCACCAGATAGAGCTCACCCGGCTCGCGTGCCGCGGCGCCGGCGCCGCGCTCCTCGAGCAGAACGGCCAGTTGCGCGCGCGCCGCAGGCTCGAGCGCCGATTTGAGCTTGGCGAAGTGCCAGTACTCGGCGCTCGCGATGCGCGCCGCGGGAACCGCCGATCGCACGCGTTGCTGCAAGCCGTGCAGGCGGAAAGCGGAAAAAGCGGGACTACCGCGTAGAAACAGAATGTCGAGGATTTCGGCCATGATGACTGACTGGAAATGGCAGGCAAGCTGCGCGGAAACGGGCAAGAAAACGGGCAAGAAAACGGGCAAAGAAGGCGAAAGCGGCGAAGCCACCATTATAGCCGACAGGGACCGCGCCCTTGCCGCCGGCCAGGCGCGCCGGCGATGCGCGAACGCGCGCAAACGATGTTGTCCCTCGATCAAGCCGCTTCAGAGGCAAAACTTTGCCCATGCGGCGGTGAGCCGATGCGAAAAAAATCCATGGTCATCAGCTCTATGGCTGTCAGAATCCGGCAACTGATGCGCTGCGACACACGGTATGATGACTTCTCCGTCGGTTTGCCGGGCCGACATTCGAGTTCAGAATATGCGCTTTTGGAGAGTGATTGCGATAGCACTGGCGTCTACCGGGAATGCTGCCGCCCAGGCTCCGCCGCCGGATCGAAGTGCGGCATTGTTCGCCGGTGAGTGGACTGGCATCGGCGAAGGCGGTGCACACTGCTACCTGAAGCTCGATTTGAATGGGCGGGGATGGGCGCTCATCGATGCTGGTGCAGGAGAACTGCTCGGCGCGCAATTGCGCTGGCGCAATCAGCAGCAAAACCTGCAGGTCGACGAAATCACTCCAGTGGCGGCCTCGCCGCGTTTGCGCACCATGCCGTTGGCAAGATTCAGCCTGTCCAGCGGCTTCAACGGGTCATTGCGGCTGGCTTGGCAGGCGCCACCCGGTACCTGCCAGATGCAGCGTACGGACGTCACTGCCCGCCAACTCTCTCAGGCGCGCGATATGCTCGAGCGGCTTCATTCCGACGCTGGCAAGCCGTGACAAACCGAACGCGTCTGTCGTGCGTGATCCGCTGGTCGTGGTTTGCCGTCGGCGGTGCATGGGGTGCGTGGGTCGGGTTTGGCGGGTACTTCGCCGCTTCTCGAAATGCTGACAGCTTTGCGTCTTTACTCGCATCCGGCTTTTTTATCGCGTTCGCGCTGCTCGGGCTACTCGTCGGAATCGCGGTGGGCGGATCGGCCGGCTGCTTGATCGACTACGCGATGCGCCGGCTGGGTACGGGAAGAGTCGCCGCACTTGTGGTTGCGACCCTGGCAAGCTTGTGTGCCGTGTGGCAAGTCTCCAGCCTGGTCCTCGGCAGGTATCCAGGGCTGCGTGCGCCGGTTGCGCATGCGGCCGCCGGTGCAAAGGCACTGCCCAGAAGCCCATGTACCTCGCCTGCACCGTCCGACGCGATCCCGCGCAAGAGCTGGGAAGCCGAATGCCGCTGATCTCATCCACTGCGGCCGTTGTCGTCGCACGAAAGGTCGCCGATCGCTTTGGTCAGTAGCCGCATCAGCCGCTTGCGTTAAACTGGCCGCTTTCGTGCGGAGTTCCACTATCCCTATGACGTCCATTGCGCTTTACCGCTCGGCGCAGCTGCGCCGCATCGAGGCTGCCGCCGCCGACCAGCCGCTGATGGAACGCGCCGGCGACGTCGCCGCCGACCTTGCCGCGACGCTGTGCGATTCGCGCGGCGGCGCCATTCTCGTCCTCGCCGGTCCCGGAAATAACGGCGGTGACGCCTTCGCAACGGCGCGCGTGCTGCGCGAACGGTTTTTCGAGACGCAGGTCATTTTTGTCGGCAATGCGCACGATCTTCCGCTCGACGCCGCCGAGAGTTATCAGCGCTTCGTCGAGGCCGGCGGAACGAGCGTCGCGGCAATCCCCGAAAACGGGCGCTGGTCGCTGATCGTCGACGGCCTCTTCGGTATCGGCCTGCGCCGTGAAATTGCTGAACCTTACGCGACCCTCATCCGCCGTGCCAACCAGCTCGCCGTGCGCGACCGCTGCCCGGTGCTCGCCCTCGATTGTCCGAGCGGGCTCAACACCGACACCGGCGTGCTCTACGGAACCACCGTGCGCGCCAGCCACACGATCACCTTCATCGGCGGCAAGCCCGGTCTGCTCACCGCCGACGGTCCCGACCATTGCGGTCAAATCACCATTGCCGGGCTGGGACTTGCGGCGATAACAGCCAAGGCGGAAAGCGGCCGCATCATCGACGCGGACCTCTTTGTCGCACAGCTCAAACCGCGCTTGCGCAACACGCACAAAGGCCACCACGGCAACGCCGGCATCGTTGGCGGCGCACGCGGCATGGGCGGCGCCGCGCTACTCGCCGCGCGTGCAGCCCTGAGGCTCGGGAGCGGCCGCGTCTATCTCGGCATGCTCGACCGCAACGCACCAGGGTTCGACATCGCACAACCCGAACTCATGCTGCGCGCGCCCGAAGAAGTGCTCGGCACGAAGCTGACGGCGCTCGCCTGCGGACCCGGTCTGGGAACTGGCGACGAGGCCTGCGCACTGCTCGAGAGCGCCTGCGCACTCGAACTGCCCTTGCTGCTCGACGCCGACGCGCTCAACGTCGTTGCCGCCGACGGCGATCTGCAGGTCGCCCTCGCCTCGCGTGCCGGCCCGACACTGCTCACGCCGCATCCGGCCGAGGCGGCGCGCTTACTCGGCTGCGACGTGGCGACGATCCAGGCCGACCGTCTGACCGCTGCGCGCGAACTCGCCGCGCGCTACAACGCCCTGATCGCCTTGAAGGGCTGTGGAACGATTGTCGCCGACCCCGACGGCTCGTGGTTCATCAATACCAGCGGCAATCCGGGACTCGCCACGGCGGGCAGCGGCGACGTGCTGACCGGCCTCATTACCGCCCTGCTCGCCCAGAACTGGCCGGCACGTGCCGCGCTGCTCGCCGGCGTCCATCTGCACGGCGC
>JBBRXI010000210.1:0-4968 GCA_038248575.1 Burkholderiales bacterium
CCATTGGCGCTGTGCAGGTCGCGCAACACATGGGCGCCGAGACTTGGCTCCCACGTCAGGGAGGCGTGCGCGCGAGAGATGCGCGCATCAGCGATGCGGACGCGGTCATTTTCGCCGTTCCCGACGTCGCGCTCGGCGCGGTGACCGGAGAATACATTCCGCAAATGAAGAGCGGGGCCATGGCCGTGATGCTCGACCCGGCCGCGCCGCTCGCCGGCAAGATCCACCTGCGCGCCGACATCAACTATTTCATCGCGCATCCGGCACACCCGTCGATTTTCTACTGGGGACCGACGCCGGAAGAACAGCACGACCACTTCGGTGGCGTGTCGGCGCCACAGGCGATTGTCTGCGCCCTGCTGCAAGGCGAGCAGGATCGTTACGAGGACGGCGCGAAATTGGCATCGACCTTCTATGCGCCGGTCGTCAAGGCGCACCGGATCACGGCCGAACAAATGGGTTTGCTCGAGCCGGCCCTCGTCGAGACCTTATCGTCGACTTGTATATACGTCATTCGGCAAGGACTCGACGAGATCATCAAACGCGGCGTTCCCGCCGACGCGGCCCGCGATTTCCTGCTCGGCCACCTGCGCATCCAGCTCGCTGTGCTGTTCGACGAGATTCCCGGCGCGGTCTTCTCGGACGCAGCCAACAAGGCCTTGCAAAGAGGTCTGCACGTATTCATCAAGGACGATTGGCGCAAGATCTTCGAGCCCGACAATGTCCGCGACCAGATCAACGCCATCACCTGAAACAATTTGCGGCAGCGAAAGATGAAGAACTATACGATCGGCGTTGATTTCGGGACGTTGAGCGGGCGCGCGCTGCTCGTCGACGCGAGTAACGGGCGCGAGATCGCAACGGCGGTTCACGCCTACGGCGACGGTGTCATCGACCGCCAGCTTCCCGGGCGCGCGGCGCCGCTGCCGCCCGACTGGGCTTTACAGAATCCTGCCGACTATCTCGCGGTATTGCACAACACGATCCCGGCGGTGCTGCGCGCCAGCGGCGTCGACCCGCGCGAGGTCAAGGGAATCGGCATCGACTTTACCGCCTGCACGCTGCTGCCGACCCGGCGCGACGGGACACCGCTCAGCATGGTGCCGCGCTGGTCCGACCGTCCGCACGCATGGACCAAGCTCTGGAAGCACCATGCCAGTCAGCCGCAAGCCGACCGCATCAACGCCGTCGCACGCGAGCGCGGCGAGACGTGGCTGGCGCTTTATGGCGGCAAGATCTCCAGTGAATGGGCGTTGCCCAAAATGCTGCAGGTGCTAGAGGAAGACCCGGAGGTTTATGCGGCTGCCGAGCGCTTCATCGAGGCCGGCGACTGGGTCGTCTGGCAGCTGACCGGGCGCGAAACGCGGAGCGCGTGTTTTGCTGGCTACAAGAGCCAGCTGACCGACGAGGGTTTCCCGGACAGCGCTTACCTTGGCGCAGTCAACCCGCGCTTTGCCGACGTCATCGATACGCGCCTGGGTCGTCGCTTCATGCAACTGGGCGAGTCGGCCGGAACGCTGAGCGATGCGGCAGCAAGCCTGACCGGCCTGTTGCCCGGAACGATCGTTGCCGTCGCCAACGTCGATGCGCATGTCACCGTGCCCGCCGTCAAGGTCACCGGCCCGGGCACGATGGTCGCGATCATGGGCACCTCGACCTGTCACATGCTGATCGGCGACAGCGTGCAGCCCGTCGAAGGCATGTGTGGCGTCGTGCGCGGCGGCATCATTCCCGGCGTCTATGGTTACGAGGCCGGGCAGAGCTGTGTCGGCGATGGCCTCGCCTGGTTTGTCGACAATGCGGTACCCGGAGAATTTCATGAGGCGGCAAGCGCCGCCGGGCTCGACCTGCACGGCTACCTTGAGCAGCAAGCGGCACGGCAAGGGCCGGGCGAACACGGTCTTATCGCCCTTGACTGGCTTAACGGCAATCGTTCGACTCTGGTCGACGCTGAACTCACCGGGATGGTCGTCGGCATGACGCTCGCCACGCGCGCGCCCGATATCTATCGGGCGCTGATCGAAGCCACCGCCTATGGCACGCGGACGATCATCGATGCCTTCGAAGCGCGCGGTGTCCGGGTCGATGAGTACGTCGCCGCCGGCGGTTTACCGGAAAAGAACAAACTTTTGCGCCAAATTTACGCCGACGTCCTCGGCAAACCGGTGCGTCTTGCCGGATCGGCACAGGCGCCGGCGCTGGGCTCGGCGATTCATGCTGCCGTCGCTGCGGGGATTTATCCGGATATCCATCGTGCTGCCGCGCACATGGGGCAAATCAAGGACGAAGTGATCCTGCCGATCGACGCGAACCAGCGCATCTACGATCGGCTATACACGGACTACCGGACCCTCTACGACTATTTCGGGCGTGGGGAAAACACCGTCATGAAGCGGCTCAAGGCCATGCGCGTGAGCGCGCTGGCGTCCACTGATCAAGCTTGTCGTTAACCATCGTATCTGGTCGGAGAGCCCATGAATGCGCGCCTGAAAGCTGAAGTTCTTGCCGCCAACCTCGAGCTGCCGAAGCTCGGTCTTGTCGACTTCACCTGGGGAAACGCGAGCGGGCGCGATCCCGAATCCGGGCTCGTCGTCATCAAGCCGAGCGGGGTTCCTTACGCTTCGCTGCGCGAAGAAGATATGGTCGTCGTCGATATCGACGGACGCATTGTCGAAGGGCGTCTGCGGCCATCTTCGGACCTGCCAACGCACCTCGCGCTCTATCGCCACTTCGAAAAAGTCGGTGGCATCGTGCACACTCACTCGACCTGGGCCACCGTCTGGGCGCAGGCCTGCCGCGGCATTCCGCCGCTCGGCACGACGCATGCGGATTACTTCGATGGCGAGATCCCGTGCACGCCGCTGCTCACGCAAAGCCAGGTCGCGGGGTCATACGAAACCGAAACCGGCCTGGCCATCGTCGACTGTTTCAAGCGGCGAGCGCTTGACCCGCTCGATATGCCGGCGGTATTGGTCGCCAATCACGGGCCTTTCGCCTGGGGGGCGAGCGCCGACACCGCCGTCCATAACGCCGGTGTGCTCGAGTTGATCGCCCGTCTCGCCCATTTGAGCCTGCAACTGGATCCAGTCCTCGGCGCCATGCCAGGCTTCCTTCTCGATCGTCACTTCCAGCGCAAACACGGGCACGGCGCTTATTATGGCCAGGCTCAGCCAGCCGCGCCGGATGTCAGCTGAGGTAATCTTTCCGGCGTGACGCGAACCATTTTTCGTTGAATAGAAGCGGCTTTCCGGCGTCTTTCAGGGCGACACAGCAACTCACATTGCGCTTGATTCCCCACTCAACTTTTAATCGAGGAAAGCTCTATGAAAACGCTCGCAGCCGTTGCCGGCACGCTCCTCGCGGCCGCTTCGATCGAGGTCGGCGCCGCCGACGCGCTGGAACAAACAACTGCGTCCGGCATCACTATCACAAGCTTACGCGAAGGCAGTGGCGGCAAGCCCGTAGCGACCGACAGCGTCAAAGTCCATTATCGCGGCGTGCTGGCGAGTGGCGCCGAGTTCGACAGTTCGTACAAGCGCGGACAGCCCGCTATCTTCCCGCTCAACCGCGTGATCCCCTGCTGGACCGAGGGCATGCAGACGATCAAGGTGGGCGGCAAGGCCAGGCTCGTCTGCCCGCCCAGGCTCGCTTACGGTGCGCGCGGCGTCCCCGGCACCATCCCGCCCGAGGCGACGCTGACTTTCGAGGTCGAGCTGCTCGACATCGTTAAATAGGCGGCACTCATCGCGCAGCGGCAACTGAAAGAGACGAGCATTGTTCGCGGCGCCCGTGAAACCGCATATCCGTTTTTTCATTCGGCGCGCAGTGCTTCGACCGGATCAAGACGCGCAGCGCGTCGCGCTGGCAACACGCCGGCGAGCAGGCCGATGGCGATGGCGACGAGCTCGGCGAAGAGCACGAAGCTGACCGGCGTCTTGACCGGCAGAGCCGGCACCAGCAAGTGAATGAGCTGCGCCAGCGCAAAGCCGAGCGCGAGGCCGGCGATGCCACCGAGCGCCGAGAGGGCGACCGCCTCGCCGAGGAAGAGGCCGAGGATCGTCGAGCGTGGCGCGCCGAGCGCGACGAGCAGGCCGATCTCGCCGGTGCGCTCGGTCACCGCGATGGTCATGATGGTGACGATACCGACGCCTCCGACGAGCAGCGAAATGCTGCCGAGCGCGCCGACCGCCATGGTCAGGACGTCGAGGATATTCGAGAGCGTGCGCAGCATGTCTTCCTGCGTCGTGATCGTGAAGTCCTCGCGCCCGTGCCGCGCTTTGAGCGTCGCGATGATCGCTTCGCTGATACGCGCCGCCGGGACGCCTTCGGCGTACGACAGGTCGATCTTCATCATGCCGTCGCGGTTATAGAGTTCGAGCGCGCGCGCCGTCGGGATGTAGGCGGCGTCGTCGAGGTCGACGCCGAGAAACTGGCCTTTCGCTTCGAGCACGCCGATCACCCGGAACTGGAGGTTGCCGACGGTGAGCCGCGCGCCGAGCGCGTTTTCGGCACCGAACAGCTCGCTTTTCAGCTTGGCGCCACGGACGACGAAGGCGCGCGCGCTCTCCGATTCCTCGGGCGGCAGGAACTGCCCGCTGCTTACCTTGATGCTGTAGACGCGCAGCATGTCGGGCGTCACGCCGTTGACCGTCGTGCGCCGCAGCCGGCCGTTGCCTTTCACTTCGCTGTTGCCCCAGACCATCGCCGACATGCCGGTGATGTGCGCCAGGCGCTGCAGTGCGCGCGCGTCGTCGAGCGTCAGCGGCCGCACCGACGTCGGGATGCCGGTCGGCGCCGGCCCCGAGGTTTTGACCTTGCCCGGCGCGACGCTGACGAGGTTAGTGCCGAACTGCGTGAACTCGGTGAGCACGAAACGGTGAATGCCCTCACCGATCGAGGTCAGCAGAATCACCGCCGCGATACCGACGGCGATGCCGAGCAGGGTCAGGAAACTGCGCAAGCGGTGCG
>JBBRXI010000211.1:0-4958 GCA_038248575.1 Burkholderiales bacterium
CGCCTTGCTGATCTGTCGCGCTGGCTTGGCGGCTACGACAAGCTCGTGCGCACCATGCCCAATACCCCGGCGCTGATCGGTGCCGGCGTCACTGGCCTGTTTGCGCTCAGTTCGGTCAGCGAGGCCGAGCGGCTCGGTGCCGAGCGCGTGCTGCAGGCCGTCGGCAGCACCCTGTGGGTCAGCAACGAAGCGCAGATCGACGCCGTCACGGCGATCTCGGGCAGCGGCCCGGCCTACGTCTTTCTCTTCATCGAAGCTTTGCAACAGGCGGCAAGCGAGCTCGGCTTCAGCGTCCGTCAGGCGCACCAGCTGTCCGTCGAAACGATACTCGGCGCGGCGCGGCTAGCGGTGCATTCGGACGAACCGGCAAGCGTCCTGCGCGAGCGCGTGACGTCCAAGGGCGGAACGACCGAGGCGGCGCTCAAGGTGATGGCCGAACACGGCGTCAAGGACGGCATCGTCGCCGGCGTTCTTGCCGCCAATGCACGCGGAGCGGAACTCGGCGAATTGCTCGGCAAGGACTGATATGTTGACCCAGGCTCTTCTCTTTATCGTCGATACGCTGTTTGGTTTCCTCACGCTTGCGCTGCTGCTGCGCTTTTACATGCAGGTTTTCCGTGTCTCGTTCAACAACCCGTTCGGCGCTTTCATCGTCCAGTTCACCAACTGGCTGGTCAAGCCGCTGCGCAAGGTCTTGCCGAGCTTCCTCGGACTCGATCTCGCCACCCTCTTGCCGGCTTACCTGCTGCAATTACTGCTGCTCGTCACCGTATTCGCGCTGCGCGGCGGCTTCGAACTCGTCGCCGCCGAGGAGGCGCTGTTGCTCTTCTTCTGGCAGGCGTTGGTCGCCACCGCGCGCCTTAGCGTTTATCTTTTGATCGGCGCGCTCGTGCTGCAGGCGGTCCTCTCGTGGGTCAATCCGCGTTCGCCGCTGGCCTCTCCGCTGGCGCAACTGACAAGGCCTTTCCTCGCGCCGCTGCGTCGGGTGATTCCGCCGGTCGCCAATATCGACCTGTCGCCACTCGTCGTCATACTGCTTGCTCAACTCGTGCTTATCTTCTTGCGATGAACGCGCGCTGGCTGCGCGTTGGTGACGGTCGGTCGACGCTTACCGTGCACGCCCAGCCGGGGGCGAAGAAGACCGTCGTTGCCGGCGCGCACGGCGACGCGCTCAAGATCCGGCTGGCGGCGCCGCCAGTCGACGGCAAAGCTAACGCCGCCTTGATTGCCTTTATCGCCGAGCGGCTCGGCCGCGCGCGATCGGCGGTCGTGCTCAAAAGCGGACAGAGTACGCGCCGTAAGGTCATCGAAGTGACCGATGCGCCGGCCGATACGGTCACCCGCCTGCTGCCGGAGGCGTAAACGTCTGCACGACCCCAGCCGCAACACGAGGATTCGCCAGGATGATAAAGCCGGTTGTCCTGGTGTCCCCCGGCGAGCGGATGGCCGGCTGCTTATCAGGATTCGAAAACGACGCGTCCGCCGACCAGCGTCGTCTTGACGCGGCCGCTCATCTGGTGACCGAGAAACGGCGTGTTCTTGCCTTGGCTGCGCAGCGTTTGCGCATCGATCGGCCAGATCTCGGCCGGGTCGAAGATGCAGATATCGGCGAGTGTACTTAACCCGAGCGAGCCGCTCGCGATGCCGAGGATAGCGGCCGGATCGCTGGTGATGCGGGCGAGCGCCCGGGAGAGCGGTACCCCGGCTTCAGCGGCCCATTGCAAGGTGAGCGGCAGGAGCAACTCGAGACCGGTGGCGCCGGGAGCCGCTTCGGCAAACGGCAGCTGTTTGCCGTCTTCGTCGACCGGCGTGTGGTCCGAGCAGACGGCCGCCGTTCCGTCGGCGGCGGCCGCGCGCAGCGCGTCGCGGTCGCTCTTTGCGCGCAGCGGCGGGCAGAAACGCGCGCGGCTATCGAAATAGCCGATGTCTTTCTCGGAAAGATGCAGGTGATGCACCGAAACGTCGCAGCTAACTGGCAGGCCGCAGCGTCTAGCCTCGGCGACGAGCGCGACGCCGGCAGCCGACGACAGGCGCGCGAGGTGCAGGCGAACGCCGGTTTGCCGCGCCAGTTGCAGCGCCGTGGCGATCGCCACGGTCTCGGCGCACACCGGTATTCCGGCGAGGCCCAGCCGAGAGGCCACTTCGCCGTCGTGCGCGACGCCGTCGTGCGCCAGATAGTGATCCTGCGGCTGCAGGTGCACCGCGTACGAGAAGGTCGCAGCGTACTGCATGGCGCGCAGCAGCACCTGCGTGTCAAAAATCGGCTGCTTGGCCTGCGAGAAGGCGATGCAGCCGGCGCGCGCCAGGCTGCCCATCTCGGAGAGTTTTTCGCCGGCCAGTTGCTGGGTCAGCGCACCGATCGGATAGACACGCGCCAGACCGAGCGCTTCGCTGTGCCGCACCAGGCGCTCGACGAGGCCGGGCTCGTCGAGCGCCGGTTTGCTGTCGGGCGGGCAGGCGAGCGCCGTGACGCCGCCGGCGACGGCAGCGACAAGTTCCGATTCGAGCGAAGTCAGGCGCGTCGACAGATCGATCAGGCCCGGGCAGACGATGCAGCCGGCGGCGTCTATCGTGCGCGTCGCGCTGAAGTTGGCCGGTGGCTGCCCGAGCGCGGCGATCCGGCCGTCGACGATGAACAGGTCGACCGTCGCGTCGATATCGTTTTGTGGATCGATCAGCCGGCCGTTGCTGATTCGCAGCGACAGCGATGGTAAATGGCCGTTGCTGTGTCCGCTCAATTCTTTTCCCATCGCCTCAGTTCCCCGCCAGTATGCTCAACACCGCCATGCGCACGGCGATGCCGAAGGTGACCTGTGGCAGGATCACCGCCTGCGGCCCGTCGGCGACCAGCGAATCGATCTCGACGCCACGATTCATCGGCCCTGGATGCATGACGATCGCGTCGGGCTTGGCCAGCGCCAGTGCCCGTGGCGTCAGTCCGTAACAGCGGAAGTATTCGCGCGCCGAAGGCAGCAGGGCCCCGTTCATGCGCTCGTTCTGCAGGCGCAGCATGATCACCACGTCGCAATCCTTAAGGCCGGTTTGCAAGTCCATGCAGACGCGCACGCCCATTTTTTCGATCGCGGTCGGCAACAGCGTCTGCGGACCGACGGCGCGCACCTCGCCGGCGCCGAGTGTGTTGAGCGCGTGAATGTCCGAGCGCGCGACGCGCGAGTGCAGGATGTCGCCGACGATGGCGACGGTCAGCCCGCTGAAGTCCTTTTTGTAGTGGCGGATCGTATACATGTCGAGCAGGCCCTGCGTCGGGTGCGCATGGCGCCCGTCGCCCGCGTTCACCACGTGCACATCGGCGCGACCGATACGCTGCAGGTGGTCGACGATCAGATACGGCGTCCCGGACGCCGCGTGGCGGACGACCAACATGTCGGCGTGCATGGCGACCAGATTGTCGACGGTATCGAGCAGCGTTTCGCCCTTGGCCGTGGACGAGCGTGCGACGTCGAGGTTGATGACATCGGCCGAAAGCCGCTTGGCGGCGATCTCGAAAGTCGTTCGCGTGCGCGTCGAGTTTTCGAAGAAAAGATTGAAAACGCTCTTGCCGCGCAGCAGCGGAACCTTCTTGACGTCGCGGTCCGAAATCTCGAGAAAACTCGACGCGGTGTCGAGGATGCGGATCAGCGCCTCACGCGGCAGACCGTCGATCGACAGAAGGTGCGTCAGTTCGCCCTTGGCGTTGAGCTGAGGGTTGCTCTGCGGGCGATTAAGCATGATCGACGAATTTCCACTGCAGTCGGCCGTCGGCGTCGGGTTCGAGCACGAGTTCCTCGGTGGCCGGCAGTTCGACCTGCCAAGTGCAGAATTCGGCGTCGATCGGTAACTCGCGACCGCCGCGATCGGCCAGCACGGCGAGCTTGATGCTCGCCGGACGGCCGTAGTCAAAGAGCTCGTTGATCGCCGCGCGCGTCGTGCGTCCGGTGTACAGCACGTCGTCGACGAGGATCAGCGGCCGCCCCTCGACGCTGAACGGGATCGACGTCCCCTTGACCTGCGGATGCAGACCTTTCTGGCCGAAGTCGTCGCGATAGAACGAGACGTCGATGAGGCCGATTTCGCCCGGCAGCTCGAGCAGCTCACGCAGGCGGCGAGCGATCCAGGCGCCGCCACTGTGGATGCCGACGAGCATGGTGTCGGCCTGCAGTTGCGGCCGGATCATTTGCGCCAGTGCGACGCATTGCGCTTCGGCGTCTGGCAGTGCGCTCAAGGGCATGGACTTCCTTTACTTGGCTCAGGGGGGCGGTCAGCAGCGCCTGCCAAGAAGCACTGCAGGATGATCTGCGCTGCGACGGCGTCAATATGCTCACCGGCGCTGCGCGCGCTGTGACCGGATTCGCGCAGCAGTTCGGCGGCCTCGACCGAGGTCAGGCGCTCTTCGGCGTAAGCGACGGGAAGGCCGAAGCGGCCGCGCAGCTGGTTGGCAAAGCGCGTGCAGCGGGCGCTCATGGCGTGCGGCGATCCGTCGAGCGCGACCGGGAGGCCGACGACAAGGCTCTCCGGTTGCCACTCGGCGATCAGCGCGGCGATTGCTGCGAAGCGCTCGGCGTTGCCTGCGCCGCGGATCGTCGACAGCGGATGCGCCTGGCCGAGCGACCATTCGCCGACGGCAACGCCGATGCGTTTTTCGCCAAAGTCAAATGCCAGTAGCGTTCCTTGCCGGCGCTCGGTGGACTCAGGCATGCCCGGGTTTCTGGGCCAGATTGGCGAAATCGACGCCGAGGAGTTCCATTGCCGACGGCAGTTTCTCCTCGTAAGGCAGGTCGAAAATAATGCGCGTATCGGCGTGAACGGTGAGCCAGGCATTTTGCGCCAGTTCGTGCTCGAGCTGTCCGGCTTCCCAGCCCGAATAGCCGAGGGCGACGACGATTTCGCGCGGCTGTCCGGCGCGGGCAATGGCCTGCAGGACGTCACGCGAGCTCGTCAGCCCGACTTCACTATTGACC
>JBBRXI010000212.1:0-4955 GCA_038248575.1 Burkholderiales bacterium
AGGTGCTGGGCCGCTATGGCCGGGTGCAATTCATTGGCGCGGCAGTACGCGATGACTGGTACGGCCGCCTGGTGCGGCGGGTTGCGCCCGTGGTGAACCGGTGGCTTGGCAAGTCGCCCGAGTTCACCGACGTCATGGTGCCGGCGATCAACCTGTTTCGCGGCATCCCGACCGATGACTTCGTTCGCCAGGCCTATTTCAAATCGCACCAGCACAAGCCGACCACCGACATCGATCCGGCGCGCGACGGCTGCGGCTATGTGTGGATCGGCCCGGTTGTGCCATTCAATTCCGAGCATGTGATGCGTGCGTTGGCCGTAACCAGAGAGATATTTGATCGTCACGAATTCGATTTCTTCGTCGAGATCATTGTCGAGAGCGCGCGCACGGTAATGGTTCTGGTCGGCGTCTTTTTCGACCGCCACAGCGCAGGCGATGCTGCACGGGCACGCCGCTGGTACGACGAGGCGCGCTAGGCCTATCTGCGTGAAGGCTATCCGCCTTACCGCGCCACCAGCATGAGCATGGCCGGCGCCATGGACAGCAACCCTGCGGCGCGCAAGCTGCTGGCGGCACTGAAAAGCGCGGTCGATCCGCAGAACCTCATTGCTCCGGGTCGCTACGGCACGCCGCTGCGCAGCGGCGACAAAACGCCATGAGACAGGGTTGTTGACAGGGTCGCCGGCACCATCGGCCGTGCGTCGCCGCCCCGCTTACTGGCCACTGACGGCACCGCGCCGACGCTGCTGGTGCGGGCGCCTGACCAAACGCTGGTCTAGGCACGGCTGCGCGGCACCTGCATTGGGACCGCGCGTTAAAGACGTTCAGCCGAGCGTCGCGCCGGCCAGCTTCGCGCCAAAGCTGATGAACAAGCCGCCGACAGCGCCCGTGGCGAGCGCCGAGAAGCGCCGCCGGCGCCGGAACTGCTGCGCCAGGTGAGCGCCGCCGAAAATCAGCAACGAGAGGTAGAGCGCGCTGAAGAACTGGACGACGAGCCCAAGAATGAAGAACGACAGGCCGGGATGCGCATACGCCGGATCGACGAACTGGATGAAGAACGAGACGAAGAAGAGGATCGCCTTGGGGTTCATCAGGCTGATGATCAGCGCCGTGTGAAAGGGCCGCGAGGCGTCGACCGCCGCCGGCACATCGGCGGCTACCGTCGCTGTGCCGGCGCGCCAGATGGCCAGCGCCGCACGCAGCAAGCCGACGCCCATCCACGCGAGATAGAGCGCGCCAGCGTACTTGAGCAGCAGAAAAAACGTTGGATTGGCGCGCAGCAGCGACGCCACGCCGGTCGCCGAGAGCAGCATCAGAATCGCGTCGCCGACAAAAATCCCGCACGCCCCGCGGTAACCCGCCGCCACCCCCCAGCGCGAGGCGACCGACATCACGTACAGTGAATTGGGACCGGGCAGCAGAACGATGAAAACAGTGCCCGCGACAAAGGTCGCCAGATCGGTGATTCCGTAAAACATCAAGCGTCCCTGGTCGAAAAACGATAAGCGCGAGAGGATAGCAAATCGGGCGCTCGCTTACGCTCACCGGCGTTTGCCAGACGCGCGCAGAGCCTTTTCCGGGGTATCGCGTGCGCTACCTTTTCGCGCAGGCGATCTGTCGGATCTTGTCCGGCGTCGAGCCCGGATCGATCGCCTCCCATTGCGCATCGACCGGCTGTTCTCTGGAGACCAGCCGGCCCTCGCCCATCTGCTCGGAAAAGGCCTCGCTGGCGAGCGCCCGCGAACGCATCGAGCTGCAGTCGTATTCGACGAGAACCTTGAGCGAGCCGACGACGGTGCGCGCATCGACCCACTGCGAACTCGTGAAGTCAACGAGTTGCACGACCTGCGCGACATCGCCCTTCTTCCACACCTGCTTGTCGTCAAGATATAGACGCATCGCTTCGTTGCGGCCGAGCTGAAACCAGTCAGCCTGCGCCCCGACGGCAAACGCCGAAGCAGCGAGCAGGAAAAGGGTTCGCCGAACACCGCGTCGGCGATAGGCCGGTCGGTTCATGGGAATCGATCTGGAGAATGGAGACGGAAAGTGTAATCGCATTTGCCCTGTGCCGAGCCCGGATTAATGCCAAAGCTTGCTACCATAGCGCCCTTTATCTTCAACAAACTGGAGCAGGCGATGAGCGATTCGGTACACGGCCACGACGTCATGGCATTCATGCTCGAGCAGGGCGGCAGTTTTACGCGGGAAAGTCTCGCGCAGGCGGTGACCGCGCATTTTGGCGCCGAGACGCGCTTTCATACCTGCAGCGCCGAGGGCATGACGGCCGAACAACTGATCGACCTGCTCGCCGCCAAAGGCAAGTTCGTCGCCACCGACAGCGGTTTTAACACGCACGCCAACCGGATCTGCAAGCACTGAAGCTAGCGGCCACGCAGCGCGGTGACGGTCGCCAGCTGCGCCAGGAGAATGCCGCGCCGCTCGCGCTCGGCGTGGACGCGCTTCACGACGCGCTTTCACCGCCACGTCGCGCGGCCGGCCGGCTGCTGCCGCCACAGGCAAAGCGCGCCGGCGGCGAGCCCGCCGACCATGATCAGTACGCCCAGGTGATGAACGGCGACGCCCCAGGCGTGCGCGCGGCCGAGCGCGCCGAAGCGTTCGAGGAGGTAGATCCAGTCGTGCGGACCGTCTGCACCGGTATGGCCGCCGAGCAACAACATGCGCGGCTCGAGCGAATCCCAGATGTAGGGCGCGATATCGACCAGGCTGGCGCCGGCCCACCACAGGCAGATCGACGCCGCGAAGGGATCGCGCTGACGGAGCAAGAAGGCCGCGGCAATGCCGAGTGGCAAGGCGACCTGAAACAGGCTGCCACCGAGAACGCCGAGAAACTCGCCAAACGGCATGAAGAAGACGTGACCGGCCTCGTGGATTGGCAGAACGATGTTATGCATGAACGAGCCGTTGATTTCGGCGTCGCGATAGTCCATTACCGCCAGACGCCATCCCCAGACGGCGACCAGCAGCAGGAGCGCGACGCGCCCATAGAAACGCAGCGGGTCCAGGGCCGGCACTTCTTCGTCCGCCGGGGCTTCGTCGGCGTTCCCGCTATCGCCCCGGGCGGCGAACGCATCCCATTTATGGAACCAGATGCCGCAATGCGGACACTCGGAAACCTCCGGGCGCGCCGTGGCAAAGCGCGCTGCGCACTTGGGGCAGCGCTGGATCGCTGGCAAAGCGCTTGCTCTCAGCGCCGGCGCGAGGCGCCGCCGATCAGCGAGCCGAGAACGCCGCGCATGATCGCCCGGCCGACCTGCGAGCCGATCGCACGCGCCGCCGATTTTGCGAGCGCTTCGCCGACGCCTTCGCGCCCGCCGCCGCGGCGCGCAGTCTGGCTGCCGCCGAGGACTTCGCCGAGGCCACCGAACCAGCCGCCGCTGGCCGCGGAATCAGCCTGCGGCGGCTCGGGCCGCGCCTGCGGGCTCGCCGCCTGGAGCGCGGCGCGCAACTTTTCGTAGGCCGACTCGCGCTCGAGCGCCTGCTCATAGACGCCGGAAACCAGCGAGCCACGTATCACCGCCTGCCGTTCTTCGCCGCTCAGCGGACCGATGCGCGAGGCCGGCGGCAGGACGAAGGCGCGCTCGACGACGCTCGGCCGCCCCTTGTCGTCGAGAAAGGAGATCAGCGCCTCGCCGACGGCCAGTTCGGTTATCGCGCTCGCCGCGTCGAAAGCCGGGTTGGCGCGCAGCGTCTCGGCCGCCGTCTTCACCGCTTTCTGGTCGCGCGGCGTGTAGGCGCGCAACGCGTGCTGAACGCGGTTGCCGAGTTGACCGAGCACGGTGTCGGGGATGTCGAGCGGATTCTGCGTGACGAAATAGACGCCGACGCCCTTCGAGCGGATCAGGCGGACGACCTGCTCGATCTTCGCGAGCAGCGCCGGCGGCGCCTCGGCAAACAGCAGGTGCGCCTCGTCGAAAAAGAAGACGAGCTTCGGTTTATCGAGATCGCCGACTTCGGGTAGCTGCTCGAACAGTTCGGCGAGCAGCCAGAGCAGGAAGGTCGCGTAGAGCCGCGGCGCGTTCATCAGCTGGTTGGCGGCGAGGATATTGACGACGCCTTTGCCGTCGTCGGTCTGCATCAGGTCGTTGATGTCGAGCATCGGCTCGCCGAAAAAGGCGTCGCCGCCCTGTTCTTCGAGCGAGAGCAGGGCGCGCTGAATGGCGCCGATCGACGCCGCCGACACGTTGCCGTATTCGGTGGTGAATTCGCGCGCGTGCTGGCCGACGTGCTGAACCATCGCGCGCAGGTCCTTGAGGTCGAGCAGCAGCAGGCCGCCGTCGTCGGCGATCCTGAAAACGAGCTGGAGGACGCCACTTTGCGTGTCGTTGAGGTTGAGCAAACGGGCGAGCAGCAAGGGACCCATGTCGGAGATCGTCGCGCGCACCGGGTGGCCCTGCTTGCCGGCCAGATCCCAGAAAGTGACGGGAAACTTTGCCGCAGCCCAGTCGGCAACGCCGATGGCGGCGAGGCGCGCGGCGAGCCGCGGACTGGCTTCTCCGGGCGCCGCGAGGCCCGAGAGGTCGCCCTTGACGTCGGCCATGAAGACCGGAACGCCAATTGCCGAGAACCGTTCGGCGAGCACTTGCAGCGTGATCGTCTTGCCGGTGCCGGTGGCGCCGGTGATCAGGCCATGCCGGTTGGCGAGCGCCGGCAGCAAGGCGAGTTCGCTGTGCGCGTGGCGGGCCAGGACGAGAGCGTGAGCCATGAATCATTCCCTTCGGGTGAGCGGAGTGTCGCGATCGAAACGGCAGCGCGCCGATTTTATCAACTATTACTATCAACTATTTCGCGGCGCGTTGCCAATGCGAATTGGCGCGGCGCGTCGTGCGCTCAAGGCGCTACCGGCGGTCGCCAAATCAGCGTCGGCGAGCGCGATCGGGCGGCGCGACGGTAAGGCTTTTTGCCGAAAGATCGACGCGCCAGGCTGAACGCTGCTG
>JBBRXI010000213.1:0-4948 GCA_038248575.1 Burkholderiales bacterium
AGCGTCAGCATCTTTTTGATCGAGTCGGCGCGTTTCTGGCCGAGAGCGAGGTTGTATTCACGGCTGCCCCGCTCGTCGGTATTGCCCTGGATCAGCGTCTTGAACTGGCGGTTGTTGGCGAGGAATTTGGCGTGCGCACTGACCAGATCCTTGTATTCAGGCTTGACGTCGAATTTGTCATAGTCGAAATAGATGCTGCGCTTTGACAGGATGTTCTTCGGGTCGGTCAATTCGGGCGGCAGCTTGCTGCTGGCGATTCCGCCGGCGGTCACCGTCGCCACGCTCGGCGCGTTGCTGCCAGGGCGCGATTCGACCGGCGCGCCACCCTGCTCGGGGGCGTCGGGCGTCGAGCTGCAGCCGGCAATGAGGAGGGCGAGAAGGGCCGGGATAATTAGTTGCTTCATGGTGTTTCTCCTGCTTCAGAATTTGAAAGTTTGCTGCTTATTTACCAAATGGACCCCAGGCCGGCTCGCGAACGTCGCCTGCCGGAATGGACAGGCGCTGCTTGATCCGTCCGTCGATCGATACTGCGGAAAGGACGCCGCGACCGCCGATCTCGGTGGCGATCAGAATCATCCGGCCGTTCGGCGCGAAGGTCGGCGACTCATCCTTGTGCGAGTCGGTGAGGACCTGTATCTGCCGGCTCGCCAGATCCATCACGGCAAGGCGGAAACCACTCTCGCGCCGGCTGATGAAAGCCAGCGTCTTGCCGTCGGGCGAGACGCGCGGCGAGACGTTGTAACTGCCCTCGAAGGTGACGCGCTGGGCGTCGCCGCCGCTGGCGCCGGTGCGATAGATTTGCGGGCTGCCGCCGCGGTCCGAGGTGAAATAGATCGACTGGCCGTCGGGCGAAAAGAACGGCTCGGTGTTGATACCGTTGAGGCTCGTCAGGCGCTGCACGCCCGAGCCGTCGGCGTTGACCGTGAAGATCTGCGAGCCGCCGTCCTTGGAGAGCACGACGGCAAGTTTGCGTCCGTCCGGCGACCAGGCAGGCGCCGAGTTCGAGCCCTTGAAGTTGGCGACGACAATGCGCTGACCGCTGGCCAGCGAATGGACATAGACCACCGGCTTTTTGTTCTCGAACGAGACGTAAGCCAGGCGGCTGCCGTCGGGCGACCACGACGGCGAAATGATCGGCTCGCGCGATTTCAGGGCGGCTTGCGCGTTCTGACCGTCGGCGTCGGCGATGTGCAGCTCGTAACGCGTCGGTCCGTTGCGCACGACGTAGGCGATGCGCGTCGAGAAGACGCCGCGCTCGCCGATCAGCGCCTCGTAAATCGCGTCGGCGATGCGATGGCCGGAGGCGCGCAACATGGCCGACGAAGTGACGAAGGCGGCGCCGGTCAGCGCGCTTTGCTTGTTGACGTCGTAGAGGCGAAAGCGCGCTTCCTGCCGGCCGTCAGAACTACTGCTGATGCTGCCGGCGGTGAGCGCGTCGGCGCCGCGGTTTTTCCAGTCGGCAAAGGCCGGCAGTGTGGCCTCGGTCAGCGCCGCGCCGCCCGGATCGATCAGCCGGAACAGACCGCTGCGCTCGAGGTCGGCGCGCACGACCGAAGTGAGCGCGCGCGAAACGCCCGGTTCGCCGCCAAAGTCGGCGATCGCCAGCGGAATCTGGTTGGCGCCAGAACCGGTAATTTCAATCGTCAGCTGGGCGTGGCCCGGGCTCTGTAGCAGCATCAGCGCGCTGAATGCGACAAGGCTCAGAGCACGCAGTTTGAGCGGTAGTCGAAGCATGGGGCGCAGGCATTCATTGAACAATTGGCGATTATATCCGCTTGGCGTCAAAAGCGTTTGTAACGAAAGGTAATATGGCACGCTCTGTTACTCGTCGAGCGGTCGGTATTTGAGTTCGAGAACGCGCTGGAAGAGCTCGGGCTGGTCGGGCTTGGGCAGCGGCGACGACTTGAGTATCGCCCGTTCGATGGCTTCGTCGAGTGCCTTGTTGCCACTTGATTTGCGGATCTTGACGCTCAGCACTTCGCCCGAGGGCAACTGGGTAATTTCAAAAACGCCTTCGGGGTTGCCCTGGATCGACGGCGGCAAAACAATGTAGCCGCGAATCTTGCCGCTGATCTTGGCGATGTAGCTGGCGAGTCCGCGCGCCCGGCCGGCGGCCGCCTGCTCGGCACGGCTCTGGGCGAGGCGGCCGGCCTCGGCTGCGGCGCGGTCGCGCTGCTCTTCGGCGGCTTTTTGCTGGTCGAGCGTTTTTTGCGTAGTGGCGAGATCGCGTTCGATTTCCTTGCTGAAGTCGGGGGGGACGCGCTTGGGCTCTTTCGGTTCGGGCTTCGGCTCGGGCTTTTTCGGCTCCGGCTTCGGCTCCGGCTCCGGCTTCGGCTCCGGCTTCGGCTCCGGCTTCGGCTCGAGCTTCGGTTCGGGCTTCACTTCGGGCTTTTTCGGCTCTTCCTTCTTCGGCTTCTCCCTGATCGCGATGTCAGGCTTGATCTGCGGCTTGGGTTCGGGCTTCGGCTCGGGTTTGGGTTCCGGCTTGGGTTCCGGCTTCGCTTCAGGTTTCGGTGCAGGCTGCGGCTCCTGGCGGGCGACCGGCGCCGGCGCAGAGCGCCAGACTTCGACGGCGACCGACGACGGCGCCTGGCTCTTCCATTGCACGCCGAAGAACAGCGCGGCGATGAGCAGCAGATGCACGAGCGCCGAGAGGACGAGCGCCGTGGTACTCGGCTGTTCGGTTTCCGGCGGCGGGGCGGCGAGGTTCACGGTGGCAATCGTCGGCTTGGGCGCGATGCGCGGCTATTTTCCGGTCGGCTGCACCAGCAGTCCGATGCGTTTGACTTGCTGGCGCTGGAGTTCGTCCATGACGCCGAGCACGGCTTCGTATTTGACGTTTTTGTCACCGACGATGAGCACCGGTTGTTCGGGATTTCTGCGCTGTGCCTCGACGATGGCCTGCGTCAGTTCGCTACGCGTCAAGCTGCGCTCGGACTTGCCGGGCAAAGTCAGCGAGAGCGTCTGGTCGGCGCGGATATTGACCTGCAGCGCTTCGGCCGGAACCTGCGAGGCCTTGCCGACCGAGGGCACGTCGATGCTGGCGGTGGTCATCATCGGCGCCGTCACCATGAAGATGACCAGCAGCACGAGCATGACGTCGATGTAGGGAACAACGTTGATTTCGTTTTTCAGGCGGCGTGGACGCATGACAGCCTCAGCGCATCTGGCGTTGCAGGATGTTCGAGAACTCTTCCATGAAGGACTCGAAGCGCGTCGACAGGCGGTCGATGTCGTGCGCGAAGCGGTTGTAGGCGAGCACCGCCGGAATCGCCGCGAAGAGGCCGATGGCGGTGGCGACGAGCGCTTCGGCGATGCCCGGAGCGACCGCCGAGAGCGTCGCCTGGCCGACGTTGGCAAGACCGCGGAACGAATGCATGATGCCCCAGACGGTGCCGAACAGGCCGACGTAGGGGCTGACCGAACCGACCGAGGCGAGGAACGCGAGGTGCGCGTCGATGCTGTCGATTTCGCGCTGGTAGGTGGCGCGCATGGCGCGCCGCGAGCCGTCGACGATGTCTTTTGCGTCGAGGTTCTTCTGGCTGCGCAGCTTGGTGAATTCGCGGAAGCCGGCTTCAAAAATACGCTCCATGCTGCCCGTGCCGTGGCGGTTATTCACCGCGCTCTGGTAGAGGTTATTGAGATCGCCGCCGCTCCAGAAGTCGCGCTCGAACTGTTCGGTCTGCGTGCGCGCGAGGCGCACCGCGAACAGTTTGCGAAAGATGTAATACCACGACATGAAGGACACCGCGGCGAGCAACACCATGACGGCCTGGACGACGGCGCTGGCGTTGATGATCAGGTGGAGGATCGAGAGATCTTGCGAGACGTTCATTGGCGGGCTTCCAGTTTTGTGCGCAACGCTGCGGGAATTGAAGTGATCTTCATCTTTGCGCCGTCGACGCAGACGACCTGCACCGTGCCGCGAACGAGTTCATCGCGGCCGTCGGCCGGCGCCGGGCGGGCGCGGCCGATGCGCTGGCGAAAGAAAATCTGCGAGCGGGTAATCTTCTCGACGTCAAGATCGACCGAGATCAGATCGTCGAGCCGCGCCGGCTTGAGGTATTCGAGACTCACGCTGCGCACGACGAAAGCGACCCCCTGCTCGCGCATCAACTCGGCCTGCTCGCAGCCGACGGCGCGCAGCCAGTCGGCGCGGCAACGCTCGAGGTACTTGAGGTAGTTGGCGTAATACACGACGCCGCCGGCGTCGGTGTCTTCAAAATAAATACGGACCGAGGTGCGAAATGGCGCTGGCGCTGGCTCTTGCTTCATGGGCGGCAATTCTAGTCCCGCGCGCGGGCCGTCAATGTAAGGGTTTGTGACACGAGGACGCGACGCCGGTTATTGCCGGCGCCACGGTTATTGCGGGCGCCACGGTTATTGCGAGCGCCACAGTTCGCTCTGCGCCGAAGGCGCCGGATTCTCAAGGCCGAGGTGGCGATAGACGGCGGCCGTCGCGACGCGGCCGCGCGGCGTGCGCTGCAGGAAACCCTGCTGGATCAAATAGGGTTCGAGGACGTCCTCGATCGTGTCGCGCGCCTCACCGATCGCCGCGGCGAGGTTGTCGACGCCGACCGGTCCGCCGGCAAACTTGTCGATGACCGCCGAGAGCAGCTTGCGGTCCATGACGTCGAGTCCGCCGTGGTCGACGTCGAGCATGATCAGCGCGAGGTCGGCGACGTCCTGCGTGATGTGTCCGGCGGCTTTGACCTCGGCAAAATCGCGCACCCGGCGCAGCAGGCGGTTGGCGATGCGCGGCGTGCCGCGCGAACGGCGGGCGATTTCGAGCGCGCCCGCCGCGTCGGTCGGCACGTTGAGCAATTGCGACGAGCGCGTGACGATGTGCGTGAGTTCCTCGGGCGTATAGAACTCGAGCCGGGCGACGATGCCGAAGCGGTCGCGCAGCGGGTTGGTCAGCATGCCGGCGCGCGTCGTCGCGCCGACC
>JBBRXI010000214.1:0-4945 GCA_038248575.1 Burkholderiales bacterium
AGGTGAGAAACCTCTGCGTTGACTGGATTCCGGGCTCTGCACTTCCTTCGCTCGCTTTCACCGGAATGACGGCCAGTTCAAACATCTTGTCGCCGGATCAATAAGCCGGCCGGCACAATCCGCGTCGTTTATTTGCTCTGGTAAATCTGGTCGAAGGTCCCGCCGTCCTTGAAGTGCGTCGGTGAGGCTTTAGCCCAGCCACCGAACACTTCGTCGACCGTAAAGGTCTTGATCGCCGGAAACTGCGCCGCGTACTTCTTGAGCAGTTCGCTGTCGCGCGGCCGCAGGTAGTTGTCGGCAGCGTTCTGCTGGCCGTCCTTCGACCACAGGTGCTCGAGATAGGCCTGCGCCAGCTTGCGCGTTCCCTTCTTGTCGACGACCTTGTCGACGATGGCAACCGGGAACTCGGTGAGGATGGACAGTGAAGGATAGACGACGTCGAACTCGCCTTTGCCGAACTCCCTGGCGATCAGTTCGGCCTCGCTCTCGAAGGAAACGAGCACGTCGCCGATCTTGCGCTGCATGAAGGTCGTCGTCGCGTCGCGGCCGCCGGAGGCAAAAAGCGGGGCGTTCTTCAAGATCTTGCCGACGAATTCCTGCGCGCTCTTGTCGTTGCCGCCGGGCTGCCTGAGCGCGTAGCCCCAGGCAGCAAGGTAAGAATAGCGACCGTTGCCGGTGTTCTTCGGGTGCGGCAGGATGACCTGAATGCCGGGCTTGGCAAGATCCGACCAGTCTTTGAGCGCTTTCGGGTTGCCCCTGCGGACAATGAAAACCATCGTCGAGGTGTAGGGCGACGCATTGTTCGGGAACTGCTTGGCGTAATCCTTGGCGACGAGGCCCTTTTCGGCGAGAAAATCGACGTCGGACGCCTGGTTCATCGTCACCACGTCGGCCTCGAGGCCGTCGGCGACGGCGCGCACCTGCTTGCTCGAACCGGCGTGCGATTGTTTGACTTCGACCGTTTCACCGGTTTTGGTCTTCCAGTCTTTCTGGAAAAGCGGGTTGTAGTCCTTGTAAAAATCGCGCGCGACGTCGTAGGAGACGTTGAGCAGGCTGGTCTGCGCAAACGCCGGCCAGGCCGCGGCGGTGGCAAGCAGAAGAAGTGAAAGCGCACGGGTGAGTCGGAACATAAAGGGCCTCGTCGGGTTAATGAGTGTTTATTGAGCAGCAGGAAGCACCGAATATAATGGACGCTGATAGATCGTCAAAGTCTGATTGTTTATTTGGGTATGTCTTAATGGAATATAGCGCGCGCATCGGTCGGGTTGCCAAAGACGCCTGAACGCCCTCGGCCGACCGGCACGTGCGAGGATTTCTGGCGCTGCGGAACCGGTCGCCGTTGCTGGCACTCGAAACCCCCCGGGCGCGCAAACCGGCCTGCCCGTGGTACTTTCCCCTCTTCGCCGTCTTGCCGACGAGAGTCCATGCTGCCTTGCCCGACCGACGATTATTTCCGCGCGACCGATTACTTCGGCGGACGGCGCTATCACGCCTACAACGACTGGGCGCGACGCGTGCACGGCGGGCGCTGGCAGAAAGTCTCGATCGACGCGGGTTTTACCTGTCCGAACCGCGATGGCACGCTCGGCGTCGGTGGCTGCAGTTTTTGCAATAACGAGGGCTTCACGCCGAGCTATCTGCGCGAACAGCGCGACATCGTCGCGCAGATCGACATCGGTGTCGCCTTCATGCGTCGGCGCTACCCCGACAGTCGCGGCTTTCTCGCCTATTTCCAGAGTTATTCGAACACCTACGACGAACTCGACGTGCTCAAAAGGCGCTACGCCGCCGCGCTCGAACACCCGGACATTTCGGGACTCGTCGTCGGTACGCGTCCCGACTGCCTGCCCGACGCGACGCTCGCCTATCTTGGCGAACTCGCGAGGATAACGAGGGTTGAGCTCGAAATCGGCATCGAGTCGTGCGCCGACGAGGTGCTGCGCGAATGTCTGCGTGGCCACGACTTCGCGTGCACGCAGGACGCCATTCGGCGCGCCGCTGCGCATGGCCTTTTTGTCACCGGTCACCTGCTGCTCGGTTTGCCGCGCGAAACGCGCGCGAGCTTTGTCGAAGGCAGCCGGGCACTGGGCTGCCTGCCGCTTGACGCAGTCAAATTTCATCAGTTGCAGATCGTTCGTGGAACGCGCCTTGCCAACCAGTACCGCAATGACCCGGCGAGCGTGCCCTTGCTCACGCCCGAGAACTATCTCGACGTGGTGGTCGACGTTCTCGAGCACTTGCCGCCGCAGATCAAGGTTCAGCGCCTCGGCAGCGAGGTGCCCCCTGCTCAGCGCGTCTCGCCGGATTGGGGAATCCGCCTGGCGCGGTTCCCGGCGCTACTTGAAGATCGGCTGCAGGCGCGTAATACTTGGCAGGGTCGCCTTTTCGCCGGCGGAGACAAGGCGGGCTGAGGGCGGTAACGGAGAGCCGGCGTCACGGCGCAGGCGCCGATGAGCACTTCGCAAAGCGACCATTATGTCTACGGCAGAAGGCTAAAATTCCGATATCATGCCACTTGACGAGCTCTCTTTGAGCCAACCCAACCGCAGAGGTGATTGCGATGAACGCTGCGCGCAGCATCTATCGAGTCCATGCCGAATTGCGCCCGACCGGCAATAGCGCCGGATTTGACGACGTCGAGGCCGGCCGCCCGGTCGAGCGACGGCTCAACCGTATGGAGCGTGTCGTCACGGCCTATCGCGGACAGATCGACAAGCGAAGCGGGAACAGCTTGCAAATGGCTTTTGACACCGCCGACGCGGCGACGCTTGCCGCCTGCGAAATGCAGCAGCGATGTGCAATTCTTCCGCAATTGTCCGGCAACCGGATTGCCTTGCGCATCGGCGTGCATCGGGCAATAGTCCAGCAACGCTCGGAAGACCGCTTGGAGGACGCAAGCGCAATCGCCGAGCAGTTGGCAAGCGCCGACGACACGGTCATCGTCTCGGGAATTGTCGCCGAGGCGCTCAACGCCGAACTGCGCAAATTCTGCGAGCCCTTCGCCGGCCTGCCGGCCGATCTTGCCGCGGTCCAGATCGATTGGCGTGCCGATATTCCCTCTGCCGCCTATGGCGGCGAGGCGCTGTGGCCGGCCAGCCGCGTTGGCCGCCCGCTCGGCTCCTACCTCGCGCTCCACCAGGGCCTCAAGACCCTCGAGCTGACGCAGGACTTTACGGAAGCGACCGTTGGCCGGGATCCCTTGAACGACATGGTCCTCGTCGACGACTACGTATCGCGCAACCACTGCCGCATCGTACGGCGCTTCGATTGCATCGTTCTGACCGATACGAGCACTAACGGGACGTGCATTACACCCGACGAAGGCAGCGAGCTTCTCGTCCGCAACGATACGGTCGTCCTGCGTGGCAAGGGCCTGCTCTTCTTCGGGCGGACGTGCAACGGCGAACGCCGGGGCGGCGTCCGTTACGAAGCGTATTGACTAAAACCGATCACCACAGAGGCACGGAGACATAGAGAAAAGGAAACGTAGTTCTCTGTGTCTCGGTGACTCTGTGGTTAATGGTTAAAAAAAAGGCCACCGGACGCGGTGGCCTTTTCTTGTGCAATGGGCGCTTAGCGGATGACGCGCGCGCCCTTGCCTTTCATCGCCGCTTCGACTTCTTCGACACGAACCATCGAGGTGTCGCCGGGGGTGGTCATCGCCAGAGCGCCGTGCGCCGCGCCGTACTCGACGGCGGCCTGCGGGCCCTTGCCTTCGAGAAAACCGTAGGCCAGACCCGAAGCGAAACCATCGCCACCACCGACGCGATCGTAGATTTCGAGGTTGTCACGCTGCATCGACTGATAAAGCTCGCCCTGGTAGTAAAGCAGAGCCGACCAGTCGTTGAGCGAAGCCGTCGTCGCCTTGCGCAAGGTGGTCGCCGCAACCTTGAAGTTGGGAAACTCGGCGACCGCCTGGGCGATCATCTTCTTGAAGCTCTCGGTCTCGATCGTCGTCAGGTGCTCGTCGGCGCCTTCGACCGCGAAGCCCAGACAGGCGGTGAAGTCTTCCTCGTTGCCGATCATCACATCGACGTATTTGGCGATTTCGCGGTTGATTTTCTGCGCCCCCGCCTTGCCGCCCTGGCTCGTCCACAGCGACGCGCGGTAGTTGAGGTCATAGGCGACGACGGTGCCATATTTTTTGGCCACTTCGACGGCCTCGATCACCGCTTCAGAGGTATTCGGCGCGAGCGCGGCAAAGATGCCGCCGGTGTGGAACCAGCGCACGCCCTCTTCGCCGAAGAGGCGCTCCCAGTTCACTTCGCCGGGACGGATCTGCGAAGCGGCGCTGTGGCCACGATCCGAGCAGCCGAGGGCCGGACGGATGCCGAAGCCCTTCTCGGTGAAGTTCAGGCCAACGCGCGTGTTCTTGCCGAGGCCGTCAAAGTCGCGCCAGATGCAGTGGCTCATATCGACGCCGCCCTGCATGATGAAGTCCTCGACAAGCCAGCCGATGTCGTTCTTCGGCAGCGCCGTGACGACCGCGGCGCGCTTGCCCCAGCATTTACGCATGGCGCGCGCGACGTTGTACTCGCCGCCGCCTTCCCAGACGGTGAACGAGCGGGCATTGCGCACGCGGCCAAAGCCCGGGTCAAAGCGCAACATGACTTCACCGAAGGAGACGCAGTCCCACTTGGCCTCGCTCTCGGGTTTGATAATGAGTTCAGACATCGCTTTCCCTTTCATGTGTTCTGCAGCGCTACTTGGCGGCCAGTTCGGCCTTGATCTTTCTGACCAGGCCGATCGTCTTGCGTACGTTCTCCTCGATGCCCTTGTAGTCCTTGGCGTCGAGCAGCGCTTTGGTGATCATGTTCGAGCCGATACCGCAGGCGACGATGCCGGCGCCAAACCATTTGCGCAGCGAGTCCTCGGTCGGCTCGACGCCGCCGGTCGGCATGATGCGCGTCCACGGCATCGGTCCCATGACGCTTTTGACAAAATC
>JBBRXI010000215.1:0-4926 GCA_038248575.1 Burkholderiales bacterium
GGAACCCAAGGTGACGCTGCATCACGCTTACATGACGGCAATGAGCATCCTTTTTGTTGCCGTCTACGTTGTCATCATCCACTCGCTGGCAAGGCACCGGCAAAGGTCTGGCATGGCGGCAGCGCAGCGCTTCGGCGGGCCGACCGGCAGAGGGCAATGGTTGTGGGCGCTGGTGCCGCTCTTGATCCTGGCCGGCGTCGATGTGGCGCTACTCGACGTTCCCGGGAAAAACGCGTCGCCCAGCGCGCAGCGCGATGAAGCGCCGCGCACAGCGGCGGCGCCCGGCACCAATGAAGCGGTCAGACATGTCGCTCGCTAAGCCGCCGCTGCCGCGTAGCCACCGCCCGCTGCTGCTCAAGTTGCTCGGGATCGTCGCCCTGGCCTTTGCCTTCGGCTTTGCGCTCGTTCCGCTTTACGACGCCTTTTGCGCCGTCACAGGTCTGAACGGCAAGACGCGTGGGCCGGGAAAAATCGGACCCGGCGGGCTGGTCGGGCGCACGCCGGCGACGCCGTCGCGCATCGATACGAGCCGCGTCGTAAGCGTCGAATTCATGGGCACGGTGATGCCCGGCCTGCCCTGGGAAATGCGCCCGCTGACCGCCCGCCTCGACCTGCATCCGGGCGAGTTGCATCAGGTCAGCTATCGCGTCCATAACCGGTCGGACCAGGCCATCGTCGGCCAGGCGATACCCAGCGTGACGCCGGGTCTTGCCGCGCAGCATTTCGACAAACTGGACTGCTTCTGCTTCGCCCAGCAGACGCTGGCGCCCGGAGAAACGAAAGACATGCCGCTGACCTTCATCGTCAAGCCCGAAATCGATAAGGACATTCGCACGATCAGCCTGGCTTACGCTTTTTTCAAGGTTCCGTCCGACAAGGCGGCGGCGATCGCCACGCTGGCTACTGCGCGTAACCCGGAATCAGGCCGAAGCGGTAACTGAGCAGGAGAACGATGACGACGGCAATCGACAACGCAATGCGGACGGTCAGCGCCCGGACCAGACGATCGCCGTCGCGGTCGCGATAGAGGAAGAAGAGTGCCGAAAACAGACTGCCAATCACGGCGATCAACATGAGAACGATGACGGGCTTCAACATGGCCGACTCCAGCAGGGCGAACGACGATTATGCGCGACGCGGCGACGCGGCGACAAGTTCTGCGCGTGGCGAGAAAACGGCGCGCCCGGCCCGTCGCTTGCGGCCGTCGCTATGGCCGACGCTGGCCGTCGCGGCGCTCGTTCCGCTCTTCGTCGCCGCCGGGCACTGGCAGTGGAATAAAGCGGCGGCCAAGGCCGAAGTCCAGCAGCAGCGTGACGCACGCCAGGGCGCAGCGGCGATCGCCATAGCGGCGACGCCGGTCGATGCCGAGGCGCTGCGCTACCAGCCGGTGGTAGCCCGCGGCCGCTACGACGTCGGCCATCAGATCCTGATCGACAACCGTATCCACAACGGCCAGGCCGGTTACCACGTGATCACGCCGCTGAACATCGAGGGCAGTGATCTTCGCCTGCTCGTCAATCGCGGCTGGATCCCGGCGCCGGCCGAGCGCCGCGAGGTGCCGCAGTTCGCGACGCCGACCGACACGGTCGACATCAGCGGAACGGCAAGCCTGCCGTCGACGCGCTATTTCACTCTGGCACCCGAGCGCGCTGGCGCCGCTGACCAGGCACAAAACGTCTGGCAGACCGTCTGGCAGAACCTCGACCTCGACGCCTACGCCAGAGTCGCCGGCTTTGCCGTCCAGCCGATCGTCGTCGAACTCGGCGCGCACAGCGCGGCTGGCGGTTTCGTGCGCGAATGGCGTCCGGCCGACGACCGGCGCACGACCAATCTCGGCTACGCCTTCCAGTGGTGGGGCTTTGCCGCGACGACCATCGTCCTCTGGCTGGTTTTTAGCTGGCGGCGGCCGTCGTGAGCGCCGTGCATCAGTCATCACTGCCTGCCGCGCAGGCCGACCGCCGGCCGCAACGGCTGACGCTGTTCCTGCTCGCCGCGGTCTTCATCCTGCCCTTCGCCGTCGGCAGCGGCCTTTTCTGGACGGGCTGGCGGCCGGCGAAATTCGGCCATCACGGACAACTGATCGAGCCGGCGCGTGCGCTGCCCGAGAGCGGACTGCGCCAGCCGGACGGGCGGGCGTTGCCGACCTCCGAATTGCGCGGCAAATGGCTGCTCGTCCTGCCAATCAAGGATGCCTGTACAGCCTCGTGCCGCGAAAATCTCGAGAAGATGCAGCAGACGCAGCTGGCGCTCAGCAAGGAACAAAACCGGGTGCGCCGTGTCCTTCTGAGTAACCGTGTTTCTTCTGCGCCAGACGGGGAACGGGGCGCAGCCTGGGTGGTACAACTGGGCGAACTCCAGCAGCGCTTTCCGGGTCTTGTCGTCGTCCGCGTAGACGAGGCCGCGTCGGCCGACTGGCGGAGTGTGGTTGACGGCGACGGCGGCGCCATTCACGTCGTCGATCCGCTGGCCACGGTCATGATGCGTTACCCGGACGGCCAGGGCGCACGCGGCGTGCTCAAGGACCTCGAACGACTGCTCAAGTACTCATGGATCCGCTAACCCGTTTACCGAAAAGGCACTTATGTCAGCAGCGATGAGAGACGAGACCCGGCAGCTCGCTGACGCGGCGGTCGCACCGCGCCCGTTGGCGCAGCGGCTCGCCGACTTCTTCGCGCTGTGCAAGCCGCGCGTCAACAGCCTGATTGTGTTTACGGCGATGATCGGCATGTTCCTCGCGTCAACGGGTTTCCCGCCGCTCGGCCGTTTTCTCGCCGCGTCGATCGGCATCGCGCTCGTTGCCGGCGCCGCGGCGGCGATCAACTGCCTCGTCGAGCGCACGGTCGATGCGCTGATGACGCGTACGCGCTGGCGCGCGACGGCGCGCGGCAACGTGACGGTTGCGGAAACGCTGGGGCTCGCGGCACTGATCGGCGGCGCCGGTCTGTGGCTGTTGCACGCCTTCGTCAACCCGCTGACCATGTGGCTGACGCTGGCGACCTTTCTCGGCTATGCGGTGATCTACACGCTACTGCTCAAGCCGGCGACGCCGATGAACATCGTCATCGGCGGCGCGTCGGGCGCCATGCCGCCGCTGCTCGGCTGGACGGCGATGACCGGCCAGGTGGGGCCCGAAGCGCTGGCTCTGTTCCTGATCGTCTTCATCTGGACGCCGCCACATTTCTGGGCGCTCGCCTGCTACCGCCGTGACGATTATGCCAAGGCCGGCCTGCCGATGCTGCCGGTCACCCACGGCATCCGCTTCACCTGCCTGCACAGTCTGCTCTACGTCGTCATGCTGAGCGGCGCGACGGTGCTGCCCTACACGCTGGGCATGAGCGGGCCGTGGTATCTTGGCGTCGTGCTCGTGCTCGACGCGATCTTCCTCGCCTACAGCGTCGCGCTCTGGCGCAATTACACCGATGCCTTGGCGCGGCGCACCTTCCGCTGGTCGATCATCTATCTGACCCTGCTCTTCGCCGCGCTGCTCGCCGATCACTTCCTGTGGGCAAAAGATTTTTATTGATTCGGTGAAATTATGTTTGAATTCGTCACCCCGGCGAAAGCGACCGAAGGAAGTGCAGAGCCCGGGGTCCAGGTGACCAACCTCTGCGTTGACTGGATTCCGTATATAGCTGTCGCCGGACCGACGGTCAGTTCGTGGTACTTGTCGCCGGATCAATGAGCACGACGGGCACGACGAACACCGTCGAAGAAAAGCGGTTCGCGTTTTTAATCTTCGAGGCTTGCTTTCGATGCGCTGGTATCGCTCCCTGCTCCTGATTTCGACGCTGCTGGCTTTTGCCGTGATTGCCCTCGGCGCCTACGTACGCCTGTCGGACGCCGGTCTCGGCTGCCCCGACTGGCCGGGTTGCTATGGGCACTGGGTCGGCGTCCCCGACGCGGCGCACGAAGTCGCTGCGGCGAGCGCGGCCTTTCCCGACCAGCCGCTCGAGGCGCACAAGGCGTGGAAGGAAATGGTGCACCGCTACTTCGCCGGCGTGCTCGGCCTGCTCATCGTGAGCATCGCCGCACTGGCTTGGCGCCGGCGCGCAGCGCTGCGCGAGTCGCCGTGGCTGCCGACCGCCCTCGTTGCCATCGTCACCGTCCAGGCCCTGCTCGGCATGTGGACGGTGACGCGCCTGCTCAGGCCGGTGATCGTCAGCGCCCACCTGCTCGGCGGCATGACGACGCTGGCGGTGCTCGTCTGGCTGCTGCTGCGCCAGCGGCAGCCGAGCGCGCGGCCGCTGTCTCCGGCGCCCGCACTGATCGTTCCGGCGGCGTTGGCGCTCGTCGCCGTCGTCGTCCAGATCGCCCTCGGCGGCTGGGTGAGCAGCAATTACGCGGCGCTCGCCTGCAGCGACTTTCCGACCTGCGGCGGCGTTTGGCTGCCCGAAATGGACCTCGCCCGGGCTTTCGAACTGCACCGCGAGCTCGGCTACAGCGCCGACGGCGCACTGCTCCCCAACGCCGCGCTGACGGCGATTCACTGGCTGCACCGGGTCGGCGCGCTGCTCGTCGCCGGGCTCGTCGGCGGCGTCTCGCTGGCGCTCTTGCGCCGGCCCGACTGGCGCCCGTGGGGGATCTGGCTGGCCGGCGCGCTGCTCGTGCAAATCGCTCTCGGCATCGCCATTGTCGTCCTCCGGCTACCGCTCCCGCTCGCCGTCGCGCACAACGCCGGCGCCGCGCTGCTGCTCTGCGTGACGCTGGCGCTCAACTTCCGGCTCGCGCAAGCCGCGCAGCCGACAATGCAGCGCACCGCGCCCTTGTAGGAGCCCAGCTGCGCTGGGCGATGCGACGTGTGCACATGCACCGCCCGATGGCGCAGAGAATCTGCGCTCCTAGTGCGCCCGTGAAGGCGCGCAAACAGCACGGTGGAAGTCCGTGTCGGGGTAAGCCAAAGCCCCGTAGCTGAAAGTAACTGCGTCA
>JBBRXI010000216.1:0-4919 GCA_038248575.1 Burkholderiales bacterium
ATCTTCATGCCCGAATGGATGAGTGAAGAGCGCAAAAGCCTGATCAAGAGCTACGGCGCGACGATCCGGCTGGTGAGCAAGGAGGAAGGCGGATTTCGCGGCAGCATAAAAATGACCGAAGACCTGGCGGCGAACGACAGCACGGTATTCCTCCCGTGCCAGTTTTCGAACGAGGATAACAACGAAGCGCATTACCGATCGACCGGCCCGGAGATCTGGTGGCAGTTGAAATTGCGTGGTCTCACCCCGGACGCCTTTGTCGCCGGCGTAGGTACTGGCGGGACGGTGATGGGAAGTGGAAAATTTCTCAAGGAGCAAAATCCAAACATCCGGATCCATCCGCTCGAGCCGGCCAATTCGCCGACGCTGACGACCGGACATAAGATCGGCAAGCACCGTATCGAGGGAATTTCCGACGAGTTCATCCCACCGATCGTCAAGCTCGCGGACATGGACGAAGTAATCTGTGCCGACGACGGCGATTCGATCCTGATGGCGCAGAAACTCGCCCGCATGGGCATCGGCGTCGGCATATCGTCGGGCGCCAATTTTATCGGCGCGTTGATCGCTCAGGAAAAGCTCGGCCGCGACGCCGTCGTGGCAACGATTTTTTCCGACGACAGCCGAAAATACCTGAGCACCGACCTGATGCGGCAAGAACCGGTCAAGCCCGGCTACTATTCGACCGATATCGAGCTCACCAGCATCCGCGCGATCAAGCGGGCGTGCATCGTTTGCTGCGACCCCGAAGGGTGCGAAGAATTGGCAAGCAACCATTGTTGCCCGAAGAAAACCGCGCTGATCAACACCGACGCGCTCTTGCAGCGCGAGACGGTGTGAGCTTACCGCGCAACGATCAGCAAAACTAAACGCTTAAGGAGTCTTCGAGTGGTCATGCAACGCACGCTTTGGCCGGAGTTTATCCGTGCCGTCAGGCACGAGGTCGTACCGGCGCTCGGCTGCACCGAACCCGTTTCGCTGGCCCTGGCTTCGGCGCTAGCGGCGCGCTATCTGGGCAGCGTTCCCGAGCGCATCGACGCGAAAGTGTCGGCCAATCTGATGAAGAACGGGATGGGTGTCACCGTTCCCGGGACGGGCATGGTCGGGCTGCCGATTGCCGCAGCCGTCGGCGCGCTCGGCGGCGATCCCGATGGCGGACTCGAAGTCCTGCGCGGCCTCACTGACGAAGTTGTCGAAGCGGGCAAAAAGCTGCTGCTCGCCAACAAGGTCTGCGTCGGGCTCGCCGACGTTACCGATGTCCTCTATGCCGAAGCCCGCGTATCGAACGGCAAGGATTCGGTGCGCGTGTGCATCGCAGGCGGACACACCAACGTCATTCTCATCGAGAAGAACGGCGCGACGCTCTTCCAGGCCGACGCTTCGGACGGCGAGACCGCGGCGGCGTACGCGCTGGACGGCGCATCGGCACGCGCCGTCTACGATTTCGCGACGACGGCGCCGTTTGCCGACATCGCTTTCATTCTCGAAGCAGCCCGGCTCAACAATCTGGTTTCAGCCGAGGGTCTCAGGGGCAATTTCGGCCTGCACATCGGCGCCACGCTGCAGCGTCAGATCGCCCACGGCCTGCTCTCCGACGACCTGCAGACGCGCATCCTGATTCGCACGACAGCGGCCTCGGATGCGCGGATGGGCGGCGTTTCGCTGCCGGCGATGAGCAACTCGGGGTCAGGCAACCAGGGCATCATCGCCACGCTGCCGATCGTTGTCGTCGCCGAGCACGTCAATGCCGACGAGGAAACGCTGGCGCGCGCACTGATGCTTTCGCATCTGATGGCAGTTTTCATCCACAGCAAGTTGCCCAAGCTCTCGGCCCTATGCGCCGTAACGACCGCGGGCATGGGCGCTGCCGCCGGCATGGCCTGGCTACTGCGCGGCGGCTACAGCGCGGCGAGCATGGCCATCTGCAGCATGATCGGCGACGTCGCCGGGATGATCTGCGACGGCGCTTCGAACAGTTGCGCGATGAAGGTATCGACCTCGGCCGCAGCCGCTTACAAGGCCGTGCTGATGGCGCTCGACAACTCGCGCGTCTCCGGCAACGAAGGCATCGTCGAGCACAGCGTCGACGCGTCGATCGCCAATCTCTGCGCGCTGGCCTGCGGCAGCATGGTGCATACCGACCAGCAAATCCTCCAAATCATGATCAGCAAGAAATGCTAAGCTCTGCGCCGCTTCTGCGTTTGCAGATGTGAACCTCTCACCGGCCGGCGCAGTCATGGATCGTGTTGACAAGGAAATTCTGGCACTCTTGCAGGAGAACGGCGACGTACCGCTGGCCGAAGTCGCCCAGCGCGTCAAGCTCTCGACGACGCCGTGCTGGCGGCGTATCCAGCGTCTCGAAGAACAAGGCTACATCAAGCGCCGGGTCGCACTGCTCGATCCGGCGAAGCTCAACGTCGGCGTAACCGTCTTCGTGCTGCTCAAGACCGACCAGCACAACAAGGAATGGTTTGCCAAACTGAGCGAGACGATCAACCGGATACCCGAAGTGGTCGATTTCTACCGCATGAGCGGAAGCATCGATTACCTCTTGCGCGTCGTCGTCCCGGATATCGCCGCCTATGACCAGGTCTATAAGAAGCTGACCCAGGACATCAAGATTTTTGAGGTCAATTCAAGCTTTGCCATGGAGGAAATAAAGCACACCACCGCCTTGCCGCTCGATTACCTCGACCGAACGAAGTAAAGCGCGTTGCGATGGGCGACAAGGGCATGCCAATGTCACATCTGCAAAAAATCCAGGCGACGACGCAGCAGATTGCCGAGGTGATCTCCGGCGTGCTCGGCATCGACGTCACGATTTTCGACGAGCAGATGGTGCGCGTCGCCGGCACCGGCCATCACCGCGACACCATCGGCCAGAACGTAGCGGGCTATACCATAGGCCGGCAGGTGATCCTCTACGGCAAGGAATACATCATTACCGACGTACGCAGCGACCGCGCCTGCGAGGTTTGCGAAAAGCTGTCGACCTGTCTGGAACTGGCGCAGGTATGCTGCCCGATCCTGCTCGGCAGGGAGACCCTGGGCGTCATCAGCATGATTGCTTCGTCGCGCGAGCAACAGGGGCGGCTGATCGAGAACAAGGACAAGCTGCTCGACTTCATCCGCAAAATGGCCGACCTGATCGCCGCCAAGGTCGTCGAGAAAAACACCATATACCGGCTGTTCCTGCTCAACAACCAGTTGGAGACCGTCCTCGACTTCGTCGCCGAGGGCATCGTCGCCGTCGACGATCGTGCGCAGATCACCAACATCAATCGCGCTGCGGCGAAGATGCTCGACGTCAAGGCCCGCGAGGTCGTCGGCTTTCATATTAACGAGATTTTTCCTGGCACGCCGATCGCCGAGGTATTGCACACCGGTTCGGCATTCGTCGACCGCGAAGTCAAGGTATGGCGCGGCAGCCGGCAGCAACACTACATGATCAACGCCATGCCGGTTCTCATCGAAGGCTCGGTGCAGGGTGTCGTCGCGAGCTTCCGTTCGGCGCTCTCGCGGTCGGCCCCGATCGGCAGCACCCGCAAGACGACGTTTGACGACATCGTCGGCGTCAGCGAGGCGCTGGAAAACGTCAAGGACGAAGCACGTAAGGCAGCACGCGGCCGGACGACTATTCTGCTGACCGGTGAGAGCGGGACCGGCAAAGAGGTGTTTGCCCGGGCGATCCACGCCGACAGCGAGCGCAGCGACGGGCCGTTCATCGCCATCAACTGTGCGGCGATTCCCGAAAATCTGCTCGAGAGCGAACTCTTCGGCTACGAAGAGGGTTCTTTTACCGGCGCCAAAAAAGGCGGCAAGCAAGGTAAATTTCTGCTCGCCGACGGCGGCACGCTGTTCCTCGACGAGATCGGCGACATGCCCGCCGCGCTGCAGGCGAAAATGCTGCGCGTGCTGCAGGAGCGAGTCGTCGAGCGCGTCGGTGGGGCGCGCGCGCTGCTCGTCAATCTGCGCATCATCACGGCGACCAACCGTAATCTCGAGGAGATGGTCAGCGAAGGCCTCTTCCGAGAAGACCTCTACTACCGGCTGCACGTCTTCCCGATCCACTTGCCGGCGCTGCGCGAGCGGCGCGACGACGTCATGATCCTGGCCAGGCATTTTCTAACCAAGCACGCGTTGGCTAACGACAAAAAAGTACCGACCATCGCCACCGACGTCGTGTCCTTCCTTGAAGCCTATACCTGGCCAGGGAATATCCGCGAACTCGAAAACGTCATCGAGTGCGGAGTCGTCAAACTGAGCGGAAACATCCTCGAGACGCGCCATTTGCCGGCCAAGATCGTCAGTACAGCGAGGCCGACGATAAAAAAAGTTCACGCCGATCCCGAGAAGGCGCTTGTCGAGAAAGCACTCGCCACCTACGCCAACAGCGTCGATGGTAAAGCGCTGGCCGCCGCAAGCCTCGGCATCAGCCTGGCCACGCTGTACCGCAAGATCACCAAGCACGCCCTGAAATAGGGCACGCGCCGGCCATGCGGGACGCGACGTTGCGGTTTACGACGCAAAACGAACCCGATCGGGGCGCCCTACCCGCTTCGTTCGCAGCGCTTGCGGTACCGCACGTGCGCCGGCGAGGATCTGCGCCTGCCGCACCGTAGCTCGATTTCGCGCCCGCTTCTCACCACTTTCGCAAGCACACTGCGAATAATTCCGGACCCTCCCCCGGAACCGTCTGTTGGCCGGCTTTGCTATCTGGCACGCATATCGCTTTTCGTTCTTGCGACAGGCGACGAACGAAGGCTGGTGCATGCGCTAACAGCGTAGGCCACAGCGCTTAAGCAACGGGGGAATACCCATATACTTTTTTCCGATTTAGTTATTTTCCGGTTGGTGTAATACTGCGCCCGGCACGACCCGAAACTTTTTCCCCGATCAGAAACGAGGAGGCACTATGG
>JBBRXI010000217.1:0-4897 GCA_038248575.1 Burkholderiales bacterium
ATCGTCGTGTTCCATTTCAGGGAACTTCAACATCAGCGCGGCGTGCTTCTTCAGTTCGGCGACCGTGCCCAGAACCATCTCGTGCTTGATTTGGCCTTTGTTGCGCGCAATGAAGCGAACCGTATCGCCTTGCTTGATCTCGAGGCGCTCGGGAGAGAAGCGCATGTTGTCGCCCATGTCGATTTCAACCGTCCGGGTCGCCGCGGTGAGCGCAGCGGGCCGGCCCAGCGCGGCGGCGTGCCCGTTATATTTTCCCGCTGGGGCCTTATGGCCATGATTGCTCGTAGCGGAGGCGGTGGCAAAACCGGGCAAGGCCAATGCGGTAATCAGAGGCAGGGTCAAGTGAAAACGGCTGTGCATGGGAATTCCTCTGCAAGTAATTTCAGATTAATGGTCGGCGTGTTTGCCGGGTTTGCGGACTCTCAATTCCTGGTTTGCCGGCTGTCCTTTGGCCGGCATCGATTGCCCGCCCTGCGTGGCGGCGCGCGGCGCGTTGTCGGCCGATGCGTTCGCTTCATAAGCCTGACTGCCGGGCGGCTGCGCATACCAGCCGGGGTCCTTGTAGTCTCCCCGTGCCTGATCACGGCGGACTTTGAGGACGGTGAACATACCGCCCATCTCGACCGCGCCGTACGGGCCTTGGCCAGTCATCATCGGCAGCGTGTTGTCGGGAATTGGCATTTCCATTTCGCCCATATCGGCCATGCCGCGCTCGCCCATCACCATGTACTCGGGGATGAGGTCGGTAATCTGCTTGACCACCTGGCGATGATCGACGCCGATCATCGTCGGCACGTCGTGGCCCATGGCGTTCATCGTGTGGTGGCTCTTGTGGCAGTGGAAGGCCCAGTCGCCCTCTTCGTCGGCGAGCAACTCGATTTGCCGCATCTGACCGACGGCGATATCGGCGGTAACTTCGGGCCAGCGCGATCCTTTTGGCGTCGGTCCGCCGTCGGTGCCAGTCACCGTGAATTCGTGCCCGTGCAGATGTATCGGGTGATTGGTCATCGTCAGGTTGCCGATGCGGATGCGCACCTTGTCGCCGCGCCGCACGTTGAGCGTATCGATACCCGGAAAGGCGCGGCTGTTCCAGGTCCACAGGTTGAAGTCGAGCATCGTGCTGATCTTCGGCGTGTAGCTGCCGGGGTCGATATCGTAGGCGTTGAGCAGGAAGCAGAAATCGCGATCGACGGGATCGATCAGCGGATGGCGGCCCTTTGGGTGCGTCACCCAGAAGCCCATCATGCCCATCGCCATCTGCGTCATTTCGTCGGCGTGCGGGTGGTACATAAAGGTGCCGGGCCGGCGCGCGACGAATTCATAAACATAGGTCTTACCCGGCGGAATCTGTTTCTGGTTCAAGCCGCCGACGCCGTCCATGCCGTTCGGCAGGCGCTGGCCGTGCCAGTGGATCGTCGTGTGCTCGGGCAGGCGGTTGGTGACGAAGACGCGCACGCGGTCGCCTTCGACGACTTCGATCGTCGGCCCCGGACTTTGCCCGTTGTAACCCCAGAGATGCGCTTTCATACCCGGCGCGATTTCGCGCACGACCGGCTCGGCGACAAGGTGAAACTCCTTGATCCCGGCGTTCATCCGCCAGGGCAAGGTCCAGCCGTTCAGCGTGACGACCGGGTTGTAGCTGCGGCCAGTCGGCGGCAGATGCGGTGGCGCCGTGTCAGGCGAGTCGGTGGTGATGAGTTCGGGCAGGGCGGCCAGGGCGACGCTGCTGACCGACGAAGCGGCGACGGCGCCCGCGGCAAACCCCAGGTTTCTGACGAAATCTCGGCGAGTTGTCATCGTGAATTCCTTTCCGCTCAGTGATCAGCGCGACCGGTTAGCGCTGTTGCCGCTTTGGCTCCGGTGGCCAGCAAGGGCTTGCCGATCAGCGCCATTTCGAGATCACTGTGCGCGATCCAGAAGTCGCGCAGCGCTTCGATGGCGGCATTGACGCTGCCGATCTGCACCCGCGCGTCGGCCAGCAGATCGAAGACGCCAATCAGCATGCCGTTGTAGCGCAGCAGGTTTTCATCGGCGATTCGCTTGTTGAGCGGAACGATCTCATCGCGGTAATGCCGGGCGATGTCGTAGTTGGAACGATAGGCGCTGTACGCTTCCCGCACTTCGGACCGAGCGTTCACAACCGCTTCGGCGGCCCGTTCGACGGCCTGCATGTAGATCGCTTCCGCTTTGGCGACCTTGGTGCTACCCCAGTCAAAAACGGGCAGTTCGAAGCTGATCTCGTAGCCTCTCTTGTAGCCGCTGTCTTTCGTGCCTTCCAGTACCCGAGCCGGTCCAAACTCGAGAACGTTGATGAAGCGCGTCGCCTTGCTAAGTCCCAGATTCTTCGCCAGCGCCTGCGTTTCCAGTTGGATCGCCTCAAGGTCGAGCCGCTGATCGAGTGCCGTTTGTTCGACAGCCGGCAGGTCGTCTACCGCCGCCGGCAGATCGGGAAGTCGCTCGGCAAGGCGGAATCCCTGGCTCGCCGACACGCCGAGCAGGCGCGCGAGGCGCTCGCGATTGGCGCGCCTCGTTTGTTCCGCCCGGGCAAGATTCAAGGCGGCGTCGGCATAAAACGCCTGTTCGCGCGCTTGACGCAGTTTGCTGAAGTTGCCAATCAGCGCCATTTGCCGCGCGAGTTCAGCGCCAGCGTCCGCCGCTTGTCTGACTTTCGTCAGGTAGCGAACGCTTTCTTCCGAGGCCACTGCGGTGAAATAGGCTTTGCGGGTTTCCGACGCCAGACGGGCTACTTCGAGAACGACCATACGCTGGGTCTGCGCGAAGTTTCGCTGTTCGATCTCGACGGCAAGCGGCATCGTAATCAGCGCAAAGATATTGAAGGTCAGCGCCTGTTCGATTTTGTATTCGCGGACACCATCGACCGATTGGCTCGCCCTAAACATCGAAAAATGGGGATTGGGCAGACGACCGGCCTGAACCAAATCCGCTTCGCTGATACCGAGATCGTAAAATCCCGCCTGCAGTCCGCGGTTGTTGAACAAGGCAAGCTGCACGGCGTCGTCAGCGCCCAGGGGCTTGGCGAGCAGTTCGTCGACTCGTGCCTGCAAAAGGGCCCGATCCTCGTCCGTACGCGTCCATTTGACTTCCTTGCCGAGGCGCTCTTTGCTCGACCCTTCGACGCGGCCAAATCCGCCGTCCCCGGCGAAGGTCGCGCATCCGGCAAGCGTTGCGCTGATCAGCGCGAGGGCAGCGATCCGCGTGCCCGTTTTGAGCGGTCCCAGGGCGGCGTTCATGGCTTTCTTTCGTCAGAGGTTTTGTCATCAGCCGGGCGTTCGCGGCCCGTAGGTTTCACAGCGGAATTAACGGTCACGTCGTTCAAATGCCCCATGTGTCCGCCGAGACGCTGCATCGCCTCGTTACTTTCCGGCCAGGGTTTGAGCGGCTCATCCTTGAAGCGGCGATAGTCAACAAAGCTTGATGGATACTGAGGCTCAACATTGACCGGCGCTTTAGGCGCGGTTTCCGCCCAGGCAGAGCCACCCACGCCGGTCAAAATCGCAGTCAAGAATGCAGGAATTCGCATGGACGCCTCCGCGGGATTGGGCCGGAGACGGTCGCTCCGATAGCCCGTATCATGCCGCAGCCAAACTAACAGCACCCTGACTCATGGATTACATTTGCGTCATCTTTGAAAAAACGGCATCTGAGTGACGCAACATAAGTCTGATTAATTAGGCTGAGAGGAAGGATAACGATGAAAATTCTGGCCATAGAAGACGAATTGAAGACCGGCAATTACCTGAAACAGGGCTTGATTGAAGCGGGTTTTGTCGTCGATCTGGCACGCAATGGTGAGGATGGACTGCACAGCGCGCTGACCGAAGCCTACGATCTCGTGATCCTCGACGTGATGCTGCCCGGCATCGACGGTTGGGCGGTGCTGCAGGGAATCCGCAAATCCGGTAAGGAGATGCCGGTACTGTTTTTGACCGCACGAGATCAGGTCGACGACCGGGTTCGCGGTCTTGAACTCGGTGCCGACGATTACCTGGTCAAGCCGTTCGCCTTCGCCGAATTGCTCGCCCGCGTGCGCACGCTGCTGCGCCGCGGCGGAAAGACCAAGGAATCCGAATACCTGCGCGCGGCGGATCTCGATCTCGACCTGATCCGGCGACGCGCGACCCGTTCCGGCAAGCGTATCGACCTGACCGCCAAGGAGTTCGCCTTGCTTGAACTCCTGCTACGTCGCCAGGGCGAAGTCTTGCCGCGCTCGCTGATCGCCTCGCAGGTCTGGGACATGAATTTCGACAGTGACACCAACGTCATCGAAGTGGCCGTCAAACGCTTGCGCGCCAAGGTTGATGATGACTTTGAGCCAAAGCTCATCCGCACCGTGCGCGGAATGGGCTACGTGCTCGAGGTGCCCGAATGAGGTTGAGCGGGCGCAAATCGATTACCTTCAGGCTGACGTTACTTTTTGCGACGGCCTCGACGGTGGTGTTGCTTCTGCTCGGCACTCTGATCGGCGGGTCGGTCGACCGACACTTCGAAGACCAGGACCTCGAAATTCTTAACGGCAAATTGAAGCTGACCCGGCACGCCGTCGAAAAAATCAAGTCGCAAGCCGATCTCGATGCCTTGCCGCAACAACTCGACGATTCGCTGGTCGGCCATCAGGGTCTTGCCGTTGTCGTCGTGGCGCCGAACGGTGAAATCGTTTATGCGACGAACGGCGCCGATTTTCCGCACGCTTTGCTCGACGCCGGCGCGAAGGAACAAGGCGCACGACCGATGGCCTGGAAGACAGAGGACCATCAGGCGCTGCGCGGCATTGCCGCCTTCGCTTACACCGGAGTCGCCGGCGAAGCGCCGGCGACCGTGGCGGTGGCGACCGATATATCGATGCACGAGCACTTCATGCGCTCGTTCAGCGTGACCC
>JBBRXI010000218.1:0-4880 GCA_038248575.1 Burkholderiales bacterium
AGGACGTGGCGGGCAAAGAAGCGATAAGGGCAGGCGACGAGGCTGGCGTAAGCGCTGACCGAGACGCGCTGCGGAATCAGTTCGAGTGGCGCGCGCGGCGCCGCAAACTCCGTCGCGCCGGGCGCGCTGCCCGGTTCCGGCTGGCGTTCGGAGCGCGCCGGCAGCGGCGCACGGTGCAGGTCGTCGTTCCACGCCAGCTTGTGCAGCGTCGCCAGCAGCGCGAGTTCGGGGGCCAAAAGATTGGCCTCGCCGGCGCGCGTCGACTGCCAGGTGACGGTCACGCACGGCACGCTGGCGAGCAGCACCTCAAGATCGTGGCGCAACTGGCGCTCGCCGTCCGCGCGTGTGGGCAGACCGAGCTGCCGGCGCACCGACTCATTGAAGAACTGCCCGGCGGCGGCCGGCGCCAGCTGCCCGGCGTCGCCACCGATCAGCAGCGCGGCGTCGAAGCGACGCAGACTGACGGCGTTGAGCGGCGTCATGACGACCGGACTGCTGATGCGTTCGTCGCGAAAATGCGCCGACTCGATCTGGCGGTTGAGCCAGTCGCGCCACGCGGCGAGCGAAAAGAGCGCGGCGCTGTCGACAAGTTCGTTGCGCCGCGCCTCGAGCAGATTGAGCAGGACCCGGCCAGCCGAGTCGTTGGTCAGCGCGTCGAGTGCGCCAAGTCCCTCGAGCGCCCCCTGCAGCCGAACGATCCAGGCGGCCAGCGTGGTGCGCGGCGAAGCCAGCCGGGCAGCGGCGCCCGCGATGCGATCGAGCAACGCCAACGCATCGGCCTTCACCGTCTCGTCCGCCTTGCCGGCGAGCACCGCCTGTCGGATGCGCGGCAAACCGGAGCGGATCGACGCGGCGCGCACGGCGCCTTCGATGGCGAACGCGGCGCTCTTGCGGGCGTTCTCGTCGTGGTCGGAAAATACATAGGGCGACTTGCACAGTTCGATGACGTCGCGGTAAAAAGCGCCGGCGGCCGCCGTTTCGATCAGCGCGTCGACGGCCGCCGCGGCGCGCGAGGTGGATAGTTTCCAGCCCGTTTCATCGCTCGCCAGAACGCCTTCGCGTTCAAGCAGCGCGCGCACGCGGCGCGTCGTCAGGCGGTCCTGCGTTATCACCACGATGCGCCGCAGGCCGGCGTCAAGCCAGGCGCCGATCTGGGCCACGGCGGCCTGCGCTTCATGCTCGCGGCCAGCCGTCGGAACAAGTTGCAGGCGTCCGCGCAAGGGGCTCTCGGGCAGGCTGCGCGCCAGCTGCGCGGCGCGCTCGAACAAGGGCAGAGCCACCGCTGCCGGCGTCTCGGGCCACGCCGCGGCGAGCGTCTGCATGAGCGGCGAGGTTACCGCTGACGCGCGCGGCGCCGGGTGGAAAACGGCAAGCGGCTGGTGCTCGGCGTAAGCCCCGAGAAACTCGATTTCGGCCGACTCGAGCGCGGCTTCGGGTACGTCGTCGAGCAGCACGGCCAGCGGGCGGGAGCCGCAGGCATGACCGGCGGCGGCGCGTGCCGCGGCGGCCAACCGTAGGCGATAGACCGCACGCGCGTCGAGCTGACCGCTGACCGAGAGCGCACGCCACAGCTCGTGCACGACGCGCGCCTCGAAAGCGAGCGGCGCCGAGGCACGCAGCGCGTAGGCCTGCTCGAGTTCGGCGCGCAAGGCGGCTTCGTTGTCGGGGAGAGCGCCGCTCGCGCGGCCGCTCAATTCGTCAAAGAGCCCGGCCAGCTCGGCGGCAATGGCCCACAACGCCGCCTCGTCGAACCAGCGCCGCTCGCGCAGCGCTTCATGAAGCAGGACGAGGCGCTGGCTGTCGGGCAGCGGGTCGGCGATCGCCGCCGCGCCAGGCAGCGCAGCAACCCAGCGCGCCAGCGTCTCGAAGCGCGGCAGGAGGAACGGCTGCGGGGCGGCGCGCAGCAGTGCCGAGCGCAATTCGCCGGCGGCCGGCAGCGTCGGCACGAGCACCACGATCGACGAAAGGTCGCCGCGCAAAACCGCTTCGGCGTAGCGCGCAAGAAGCGCCGCGGCGACGACGTCGAAAAAGTCCTCGCCGGCGGAAAACGCGGTCGCCGCGAGCCCGGCGGCCGGCGGCTCCATCACTCGCGTGGCCAAGCGCTTCAGATCGGTCAGCGTTCGAGCTGATCGATTTTATCGGGCTTGCCCTTCCACTCGTCTGCGTCTTCGGGCGGCTCGCGGCGTTCGGTGATCACCGGCCAGACTTTCGCCAGTTCGGCGTTGAGCGCGATGAAGCGGCGCTGGTCTTCGGGAACGTCGTCCTCGGCGAAGATCGCCTCGGCCGGGCACTCGGCGACACACAGCGTGCAGTCGATGCACTCTTCGGGGTCGATGGCGAGAAAGTTGGGCCCTTCGTGAAAGCAATCGACGGGGCACACGTCCACGCAATCGGTGTATTTGCACTTGATGCAGTTTTCAGTAACAACGTAAGTCATTGGGCACCCTGATCACAACAGGAAGAAAACTATAGCGCATTTGGCGGCGCCAGCGGTTCTTGTCCCCACGCCTGGCGCGGGTACTCGTCAGTCGCTCCTGTCGCCCGTCGCCAGCAGGCGCCGGAATAGCCAGCTGCGCGGCGGCTCGACACCGGTGCGACAGTAGATGAGCGGACTCGGTTCGAGGAGAAAACGCTTCTGCAGTTCCCCTTCGCCGCGCAGCCCGGCAAAAAGGATGCGGTCGCCGGCGAGCAGGCGCGTGTCCTCGGGCGGCAAGGGGATTTCGAGCGCCTCACGCAGCAGCAGCAGGGGCACCGCCTTGATCCTTTCCGGCGGATTTTCCGGGTTGATCAGCAGGTCACCAATGACTAGCGGTGGATCGACTTCGGGCGAGAGCGCCTCGCGCAAACCGGCGTAGGTCGGAAAAACGTCGAAGACCCACATGAAGGGGACTTTTTCACCGACCTGACTTTCGAGCAGCGCGGCGGTCCGCCGCGCCAGTTCGCCCGAATCCTCGCCAAGATATTTGAGGAAACGGATGAGCAAGGGCGAAGTCAGCAGCTGGCGCGCCTTGTGCGAGACGACCTCAGCCTTGACGAAACGCAGATTGGCCATCGACGCGTCGATCAGACTGGCGTTGGCGACGTTGACCTGGCGGATGACGACGTAGAGATTGCCGTTGATCGACCGCGCGCGAGTGACCGTAGCGAGGTTCACCGCGTCACTCTCGGTGCATACGACGAGGCCGACGGCGTGCGCGATGCCGGCCGAGAGCATGTCCTGGAAAACGACACCCTGATATTCGACGACGGCGCTCTCGCTCTGCCGCTTGACGTCGATATGGACGACGGCGCAGCTGCCGCCGGCGCTCTCGATCGCCGAGACAAAATACTGGGCGAAGTTACCGGTGCCGCAGACCAGCCAATGGCCTTTCGGAAGATTGAGCGAGTCTGGCCGCCAACCGCCGGGCAGCCCGGACAGCCATTCGATGGCGCGCAGCTTCTCCGGCGACCCCATGTCGAGGTTGATGTTGTTGGCGAAGATCTGGAAGGGATTGACGACCTCGATGTTCTTGAACGTATCGAGATTGGCCTGGGCGATTTTGGTATGCACGCGGGCAATGATGCGCAGCGAGGGATTGAGCACCGTTCCGCCAATCGCCACCGATTGATTGCTGTCGTCGTCACCGGCCAGCGCGACCATCGCCATGCACTTGCGATGCGTGACGCCGGCGTCGACGAGCACGTCAGGCAGGCGGGCGTCGGCGCAGAAGAAGAGCGGGGCGTGCTCGAATTCCTCGATTTCGATGCGTGCCGCGCGCTCACGCCGCGTTTCGACGATGACCATGCGCTGCCCCATGCGATCGAGCATGCGCGCCAGCATGATGCCGCTCTGCCCGTAGCCGGCGATCAGGACGAAAGGCTCCTGCATGGCGAAGACGTGCAGGGCAAAGCGCCGGCGGGTGATCGCGTCGCGCAGCGTCTGGTCTTGCGAGAGATGAAAGACACTACCCAGCATGTACGCCCAGGAGACGACGCAAAGGTAGATGCAGACGATCGTCCAGCCGCGCTGCGGGTCGGTGAAGGCATTAGGGATCTCGCCGAAACCGATTGTCGTCGCGGTGTAGCTGATGAAGTAGAGCGCGTGGAAGAAACTCAGATGCACGACGTTGCCGTCGGCGTCGCGCCCGGGAATGAGCACCAGACCCCAGACCGAAACGGCGTAGGCGACGATGAGTAAGATCAGCGGCTGGCGCAGCCGGCGCAGGATGACGAAGAGGACTTCGTTCACGCGAGCTCGTTCCGCTCAGCGCGATTGGCGCAGCGTTTCACTGATCAGCAGGACCACCGAAATGACATTGGCGACGAGGGCGCCGCCGGAAAGCGAGACGATCGTCGCCATGACAGCGCCACTCATCGCCTCCTGGGTGATATTGATTTGCCACATCCAGACAACGGAAGCCGCCACCAGCTGGAGGACGGCGACCATGCTGGTCGCCAGATGCGTCGCACCGATATGCGTGCGGTCGCCGAACTTCATGACCAGCGCAATCAGGTTAACGACCACCGCGGCGAACAGGTGGCCCGGCGGGTGCACCTGGATGTCGTCGATCTGGCCGAGAAAGAAGCCGAAATTGAGCGTGCACGCCAGGATGATGAAAAAACCGAAGATGACTTTTTCCAGGTTCATTAGCTTTTCCCTCAACAATCGCCGGCCGATGGTACAGAGTTGCCAAAGGGATGTAAACGCAGAATAAAAACAGAATCGGCCGGCCGGTGCGGCGCCCGGGCGAGCCGCGGCAGGCCGCATAGCGGGCCTAGCGGGCCGCCCTTGACGACAGGCGACGGCTTCCCATGTCCGGTGTTTTTGGTTAGCATAGCTGAGCCGAACGAGTCCCGTTCGCCGCTGTCAGTTCTCCACGCAGCGGGCCACGTCCCTGACG
>JBBRXI010000219.1:0-4862 GCA_038248575.1 Burkholderiales bacterium
GAGGGGAGCAGCGAGGCGAGCCTGTTTGGCAGCGAAAAGAAACGCACCATACCCATCAAGCTGGAGGTCTGAGCATGCTCGGAATCAATTCACCACCGACGATGTCGGTCAGCCTGCGCGTCATCGGCGCGCTGCTGGCTTATCCCGATGCAAGTTTGCGCGCCGATCTGGCCGAGATGCGCACCCTGGTGCACGCCGAAAAAGCGCTCGCGCCTTCGCGTCTGCGCGAACTCGACGCCTTGATCGAGTCGCTGCAAGAAGCCGATCCGCTCGACGCCGAAGCCGCTTACGTCGAGCTCTTCGACCGCGGCCGCGCCACCTCGCTGCATCTTTTCGAACACGTGCACGGCGATTCGCGCGAGCGCGGGCCGGCGCTGATCGATCTCGGGCAGACCTACGCCAGCGCCGGGCTGCTGCTCAACGAAGGCGAACTGCCCGATTACCTGCCGGCGGTGCTCGAATTCGTCTCGACGCAGCCGCCGGCCGAGGCGCGCGCCTTCCTCGGCGAAATGGCGCACATCATCAAGGCGATTTTCAGCGCCCTGCTGCAGCGCAAAAGCGCTTACGCCGGCGCGCTTGGCGCCTTGCTCGACCTCGCCGGCGAAGCCGCTACCGCCGCTGCCACGTTGGCGCCGGAAAAGGCCGCCGAGGCGTCGCTCGACGAGATCTGGGCCGAACCGGCCGTCTTCGCAGGTTGCTCGTCGAAAGGCCAGGCCCGGCCCGGTCAGTCGCAACCGATACACATCGTCCGCGCGGCAGGCAGCGCGCCAGGAGCCTCATCATGAGCGGAGTCTATGGCTTTCTGTTCCAGGTCTATCCCTACGTCTGCTTCACGGTCTTCATTGTCGGCAGCCTGATTCGCTTCGACCAGAACCAGTACACCTGGAAAAGCGATTCGTCGCAGATGCTGCGCACCGGCAGCCTGCGCTGGGGCAGCAATCTTTTTCACTTCGGCATCCTCTTCCTGTTCGCCGGCCATATGGTCGGGCTGTTTACGCCGCACAGCGTCTATGGCATTTTCATCAGCGCGGCGACCAAGCAGATGATGGCCGTCGTCGCCGGTGGCGCGGCCGGGCTGATATGCTTCGTCGGCCTGAGCTTGCTGCTGCACCGGCGCATTTTCGATCCGCGCATCCGCCTGACCAGCCACCGCACCGACATCGCCGTTCTCGTCGTGCTCTGGGTCCAGCTCGTCGTCGGCCTGATCACGCTGCCGTTCTCGTGGCATCACGCCGACGGCAGCGTCATGCTCATCCTCGCCGACTGGGCCCAGCGCATAATCACGCTGCGCCCGGTCGATGCGACGGCGCTCGCCCTGCTGCCGTGGCCGTATCTGTTCCACATCGTCTTCGGCATGACGATCTTCCTGCTCTTCCCGTTCAGCCGCCTGGTGCATGTGTGGAGCGGTTTTGCGACGGTCGGCTTCCTCTTCCGTCCGCACCAGGTCGTGCGCAGCCGGCGGCTCAATCTGCCGCCCGGCCATAACCTGCCGCGCCAGTCCGAACCCCGTGTCTGAGGACAGCCCATGCATAGCCAAACCGTCACTTCCGTTCACTACGCCGCAAGCGCGTCGGCAGCGCAGATCAACGGCGTCGCGCTCAACCCGGCAGGGGCCACCCTGACGCCCGACGAGCTGCGCCAGCGCGCGTGCTCCGAGCTGCTGCGGCAGGCTGCGATCGCCGCCGGCTTGCTGCCGGTCAGCGACGCGCCGGCGAGCGACGGCGTGCTCAGTGAGGCGGCGAGCCAGAGCATCGAAGCGCTGCTCGAGAAGCACCTCGTCATAACCGATCCTTGCGAAGACGAGTGCCGTCGCCACTATCTGGCGCATCGCGCCGGCTACGCGACCGGCGAGCGCCTGCGCGCCCGGCATATCCTCTTCGCCGTGACGCCGGGCGTCGATGTCGTCGCCTTGCGCAAGCGCGCCGAAGCGACTCTGCTCGATGTGCGCTGTCATGACGGCAGCGTCACCGACGACAAATTCGCCAAGGCCGCGCGCGAGCTGTCCAACTGTCCGAGCGGCGCTGAAGGTGGTGACCTCGGCTGGCTCGTCGCCGCCGACTGCGCACCCGAATTTGCCCGGGAGCTTTTTGGCCACGCCGAAGTCGGCGTTCTGCCGCGCCTGGTGCATAGCCGTTTCGGCTTTCATGTCGTCGAAGTGCTCCAGCGCGAGCCCGGTGTCGAGCAGCCGTTCGAAGCCGTGCGCGGCGCCGTGACGATGGCCATGCGGCAAAAAACGTATATCACCGCGCTGCGCCAATACCTGAGCCAGCTGGCCGGCGCCGCGCAAGTCGTCGGCGTCGACATCGACGCCGACGAAACGCCTTTGGCGCAGTGAAGCGAACGCGGAGTCCGGATTAATTCATCAGCCGGTCAGCCGTAGAATCGTCAACCCGGCGAAAGCCGGGCTCCAGATGGTGCCGCCAGGAGACTTCCTCCCGACTTGCGCCGCAATGGACGATTAAAGTGCGCCGCTGATGGTAATTCCAGGCGCATTCCGGCAATCGCTCAGCCGAATATGGCGATAGATTTTCGATTTCACCCTCCCCGACTGCTAAAATCGGCCCCCTTCAGAAAATTTCAGGTGCGGCAATGCCGAAAACGCCGATAGGCCCCGCCAATAACCCCATTGAAAAAATCGGCACGCCACTGAGCCCGTCGGCGACGCGCGTCATGCTGCTCGGCGCCGGCGAACTCGGCAAGGAAGTGATCATTGCGCTACAGCGCCTGGGCGTCGAAACGATCGCCGTCGACCGCTACGCCGACGCGCCGGGGATGCAGGTCGCGCACCGCGCGCACGTCGTCGCGATGACCGACGCGAGAGCCCTGCGCGCGATCATTGAGCGCGAACGGCCGCAGCTCATCGTCCCGGAAATCGAGGCCATCGCTACCGACCTGTTACTGGCGATCGAGCGCGAGGGCCTCGCCGAGGTGATTCCAACGGCGCGCGCAACGCAGCTGACCATGAACCGCGAGGGCATCCGCTGCCTCGTTGCCGAGGAACTCGGCCTGCCGACGTCGCCCTATGCGTTTGCCGGTTCGCTGGCTGAATTACAGACGGCCATCGCTAACGAAGCAGGCGGCGGCATCGGCTTTCCCTGCTTCGTCAAACCGACGATGTCGTCGTCAGGCAAGGGCCAGTCGCTACTGCGCGGGCCGGCAGACGTCGCCGGCGCCTGGGCCACCGCGATCGCCGGCGGGCGCGTCAGCCAGAAGCGCGTCATCGTCGAGGGTTTAGTCGACTTTGAATACGAAATCACACTGCTCACCGTACGCGCGGTCGGCAATAACGGCGAAGTGGAGACTCACTTTTGTGCGCCGGTCGGGCACCGGCAAGAGAACGGCGATTACGTCGAATCGTGGCAGCCGCAAGCGATGAGCGCACGTGCGCTCGAGCGCTCGCAAGCGATCGCTCGCGCCGTCACCGAGAGTCTCGGCGGCCGCGGCGTGTTCGGCGTCGAACTCTTCGTCAAGGGCGACGAGGTGTGGTTTTCCGAAGTCAGCCCGCGTCCGCACGACACCGGACTGGTCACGCTGGCCACGCAGCGCTGCTCCGAATTCGAACTGCACGCGCGCGCCATCCTCGGCCTGCCGGTCGACGTCGCCTTACGGGCGCCCGGCGCCTCGGCGGTGATCTACGGCGGGTTCGAGGCGAAAGGGATTGTTTTTGCCGGTGTCGCCGACGCGCTCAAGGTCCCGGGCAGCGACTTGCGTCTCTTCGGCAAGCCCGAAAGCTTCATCAAGCGGCGCATGGGCGTCGCGCTCGCCAGCGGCGCCGACATTGACGAAGCGCGCGGCCGCGCCCGGCTCGCCGCCAGCCTCGTCAAGCCAGCCGTCGCCTGAACCCGCGCAGCGGCCCGGCGAACGCCGGGCGCCGCAAAGCGATTGAACCCCGGCGCCATAGCGCATAGAATGGCGACCTCTGCGGGCGTCGTATAATGGTAATACCCTAGCTTCCCAAGCTAGAGCCGTGGGTTCGATTCCCATCGCCCGCTCCACATCTCAGCTTCAGGCAGGCCGTTGATCGGCAAAAGCCAACCGAAGTCGGTTGGCTTTTGCCTGGCGGATCGAGGGATATAGATCGACCCGTTGCTGTCATTCGCAGCCGCGCAGGGCCAATGGCCGGTGGGCGCCGGCACGCAGCCCGATCGCTAACGGACAGAGCAGATCGGCCGAAGCGGTTGCGGGATCAGAGGCGAAATTTGATCGGCAATCCAACTCACAATCATTCGCGCGGTATGCTGACTCACGAAGTCGGTCGGCGGATCGATACGATCCCCAGTGTCCCTTACAATGAGTTGAGCTTGCAGTTAAAAATCGGCTGCTATGGTGGGTCGCCTTTTTTTCTAAAAGCGAGGGTATTGATGTTCAAGAATAATCTCCAAGCCAGATTCATTGTCCCGGTGTCGGCGTTTGTCGTACTGGTTGTTCTTGGTGGGGCATTGCTTTTCTCGCAAAGTGAACGTGTTCGAATTGCCTCGGAGGTGACTTCTCAGGCGCAACAGAAAACGCAGGAAATCATACAAGTCCTCAGTGTTACCGACGCCTTGATGATGCAACAAACGCGCAGTTCAATGGCTCTTCTTGCAGAACGTAGCGCAGCACTTGGAGATGCATCCATCGGCCCGGACGTCGCGGTTGCAGGGAAGCAAGTTCCGGATCTCCTTTTTGGCGCAAAAGGGCAAGCCAATAACTATGACCTGGTTGACGGCATCGTCAAGGTTGCCGGTGGCACAGCGACCATTTTCGTCAAGAGTGGTGACGATTATGTCCGCATATCGACCAACGTCAAAAAGGATAACGAGCGCGCTACTGGCACAAGCCTCGCACCACAAGGTAAGGCGTTCGCGGCGATTCGCCACGGC
>JBBRXI010000220.1:0-4856 GCA_038248575.1 Burkholderiales bacterium
CAGCGAATGCCGTGCTTGGCGCGCTCCTTGTTCATCAGACGGCAGATGGCACCGCCGGCTGCATAGTAAACTCCGGTTACGCCGCCGGTGCCGATGGTGACGAATTTCTGCTGGGCTACGGCTACCGGGCTGGCCAGCGTTGCGCCAAGCGCCAGAGCGGCAGCAAGAACAGTAAGCTTTTTCATGGTCGTTATCTCCTGTGTTGGTCCAGTAATCAAAAAACCAAAATCCCGACGAGGCGAGCGCCTCGCATTATTCCACTGGTAATTCGCCGACGTTGATAAACGTGAGTGGCATTTGGTAAAACACGCGAAGAATAGCGCAAAAGACCAGCGAATGGCGAGAGATGATGGGCGCGCGACCAAATTTGTCGTCGATTTCGCCGTGCAGCCGTGATGGCTGCGTCTTCGGGCCTTCCTGATGCACCAGGGTGGGGTTTTGGCGCACCGAAAAGGCGCTTTTTCGGACCGCAGGGGGTCGCCAACGACCGCCCGGGGGACGCGCCGAACGCCGCGTGTTAAAGTTAAGCGGCCGACGTGCTCACGGCACATCCAACCCGAACAAAGGAGGCGCCATGGGCGTTGCATCCGTACAGGAAATTCGCACCGCGATCGCGCGCGGCGAATGGCGAAAACCAACGGCGGGCGTTGCCCCAGGTTATACGCAAGCCAACGTCGTCATTCTGGCGCAAAAGTACGCCTTCGATTTCCTGCTTTTTTGCACGCGCAACGAACGGCCGTGCCCGGTCATCGACGTCGCCGAGGCGGGCATCGTTGCGCCGCCGCTCGCCGGCCCGGGCGCCGATATCCGCAGCGATATTCCGCGCTACCGCATTTATCGCTATGGCCAGCTCGCCGAGGAAGTCGTGCACATCCGCGATCATTTCACCGACGACATGGTGACCTTCCTGCTCGGCTGCAGCTTCACCTTCGAGCAGGACCTGCTCGACCACGGCATTCCGGTGCGCCACATCGAACTCGGTCGCAACGTCCCGATGTACATCACCAACCGCGAATGCCAGCCGGCCGGGGTCTTCTCCGGGCCGATGGTCGTCAGCATGCGCCCCATCCCCGAGGCGCTCGTCGGCCAGGCCTCCGCCATCACGGCGAAATACCGCCGCGCGCACGGTGCGCCGATCCACGTCGGCGACCCCGCCGGTCTCGGCATCGCCGACCTGCAGCGCGTCGATTTCGGCGACGCGCCGGAAATCCGCGCTGGCGAAGTGCCCGTATTCTGGGCCTGCGGCGTGACGCCGCAGATGGCTTTGCAGCGCGCCAAACCCGACCTCGTCATCACCCACGCGCCCGGCTATATGTTCATCACCGACATCCGCGACAAGGCTCTGGCGCAGTCGTGAGCGAGCAACGACTAAATGAGGCCATCGCGCGCATCGACGCGCTGGCACGCCGTGACCCGGCCGGACGCGGCCTCGCAGCGCTCGCTGCGACCGACGATCTGCGCGCCGCCGCCGCCGAATTGCTGGCCGGTCAACGCGTTATCCTCGTCACCGGCTTTTGCATCCGCGCCGCGCTGATCGGCGAAAACGACGGCCCGCCGGGGACCCTGGCGCTTGCCGACGCGCTGCGCGAACTCGGCAAGGACGTCGTATTGGTCACCGACGAGTACAGCGCCGGGCTGCTCACTGCGGCAGCGGCCGCATACGGCAAAGACTTTCCGATTGTTGTCCTCGCCTCGGCGCAGGACGTGGCCGACCGCCAGATCGACGACCTCATGGCCGCGTTTGTGCCGACTCAGGTCGTCGCCATCGAGCGCCCGGGCAGCGCGCCCGACGGACACCGTTATTCGATGCGCGGCGAGATACTCGACGACCTCTCGCCGGCAGCCGACCGCCTGTTCGCTCCGCCGACGCCACGCCGCTACACGACGATCGCCGTTGGCGACGGCGGTAACGAACTCGGTTTCGGCGGGCTGCGCGCCGCGCTCAAGAACAAGGTGGCGCTGGGCGAGACGATTTTCTGCGCGACGGCCGCCGATTACGTCGTCCCGGCCGGCGTCTCGAACTGGGGCGCCCTGGCGCTCGTCGCGACACTCTCGCTGCTTGCCGGCCGTCTGCTGATCCGCCCGGCCGAGCACGAACACGCGGTACTTACGGCGCTGCAGGCTGCCGGCGCCGTCGACGGCTGCACACTGCGGCGCGCGATCACCGTCGACGGGCTCACGTGGGACAACTACGCAGCGACCGTCACGGCGCTTTACGACGCGGCGCGTTCAGGGCTGGAATCCGGATCTAGCGCGATTCCTTGACGATGCGGCCGAAGGCCGGCTGCGCCGGTCGGGCGTTGGCCGGGTAGAGGCGCTCGAAGATCGCCAGTTGCTCGACGGAGAGCTGTTGCGGCTGTTTCATCACGACCCACACGACATCCTCGGTGCACGGCGGGCTGGTCAGCGATCCCATGAAGGTGAAATAGCGCCGATTTTCGGGCAGAAAGCCGCTTACGTTGATGCTCTGGGCCGGCGGCAGTACGTCGCCGCCTGATTCGAGCGGGAGGTTGTTCAAGGCGACTTGGAGCAGCGGGTTCTCGAGTCCTTTTTCGAGCAGAACGGCAAGAATGAGAAGCTTGCCGTCGTCGGCTTTGTGCACCAGTTGGGCATCCATGGCGAAAGTCCTGCCGGCGACCGTCATCTCAGCCGGACGGTGAAAGACGATGCGCACGAGATCGTATTTCTTGCCGAGCAGACTTAAGCCTCCGCCATAGACCGCCAGGTGCAGGTTACGTCCGCTGTCGACGACGCGAAACGGCGCCGGACGGTAGGCGAATTCGATCGGCTCGAGGTCCACCGCAATGCCGTCGCGCAGGTCGATCGGCGACTGCCGACGCCCGGCGCCGCATTGTGCGTAGTCGGCCTTGAGTCGGCTCCAGTTGTCCGGGCCGCCGGGTCCGGCGTAGGCCCACGCCGTTTCGGCAGGCGGATTGGCCGGCACGCGGGCTGCGGCGCGGTCCGTGCGTGCGCCGACCCACGCCCTCGGCGAGGCGGGCGCGGCGCTCTTTTCGCGGCCGAGTTCTTTGCCGACCAAGGCCTCGTTGACCCGGCGCAAATCGCCGGCCACCTGACCGACGCGGTCGGCGAGCCGGCTCGCCGCCGCCACCGCCGGCGCGCCAGGCTTCGGCCGACAGACCTCACGCAGCATGCGGTCATCAGGGGTGCGCGAACGAACCGGCATGCCAAAAGGATTTTTTACGTCTTCCTGACGCAACAGATCGCCTTCTTCGCGGTAGTAGCTGCGCTTGAGCGTTGCCTGCGTGCGCTCGACGCAATTGTAGCGATTGCTCACCTCGATGATGCGGTAGGCTGCCGAGGTCTTCGGGTCGACGATCGGCTTGTCCATGACGATTCGTCCGCTCGCCGTCAATTCCCCGGTCTTGTCGGCGACGATGCTCTGGCGATCGATGTCGACGCGTTTGCCCGGTTCGCTGACGACCGTCTGCCAGGCGGCTTCGGCAAACGCCGGAGCCGCTACGAGAATCAGCGCGGCGAGTGCCAGGCGATAGTGGACGCCGCTGACCGGCGCCTGATGATTGGCTCTTGTGCTCATCCCCTGATTGACGGAAAACGCGCGCAATACTTTAGGCAATTTTCAAAAATAGACCGGGAACCAAGCCGGGCACAACCGCCTCAAAGCTTGGTCCGTCTTGCCTTGGCGGGGCAATTGCAGTAACTTTCGCATTACGTTAGGGGTGCCGCGCCGCGCTCGGCGCAGCTGAGATAGTCCCTTTGAACCTGTACGGGTAATGCCGTCGTAGGGAAGCCAAAAGACCTGGGGTTTTCCATTTCCTTTTGTCGCCGCTCGACCTCCTTGCCTGTTTTTCGTTTTGCCGTGCGGCCGCTGTTGCGCACCCACCTTCGCAAGGAAACACCATGAACGCCAACGACAAATTCATCGCCTCCGAGGCCCACGTCGACGTCGCGGCGATCAAGCCGCTGCCAAACTCGCGCAAGATCTACGTCGAGGGTTCGCGCCCTGACATCCGCGTGCCGATGCGCGAAATCTCGCAGTCGGATACGGACACGGCGTTTGGCGGCGAAAAGAATCCGCCGATTTTCGTTTATGACTGTTCGGGCCCCTACTCCGACCCGCAGGCGACGATCGATATCCGCCAGGGCCTGCCGGCGCTGCGCGCGCAGTGGATCGCCGAGCGCGGCGACTGCGCCGAACTCGCCGGACCGTCTTCCGAATTCGGTCGCGCCCGCGCCGGAAACCACACGCTCGACGAATTGCGCTTTCCCGGCCTTAAACGCCAGCCGCTGCGCGCCAAGCCGGGCAAGAACGTCAGTCACATGTATTACGCGCGGGCCGGCATCATCACGCCGGAAATGGAGTTTATCGCCATCCGCGAAAACAATAATCGCGCGGCTTACGTCGCCGGCCTGCGCGCTTCGGGTGCGCAGGGCAACAAACTCGCCGACGTGCTCTGCCGTCAGCACCCGGGGCAGAATTTCGGCGCGGCGATTCCCGACGAAATCACACCCGAGTTTGTCCGTTCGGAAATTGCGCGCGGCCGGGCGATCATCCCGAACAACATCAACCACCCGGAAAGCGAGCCGATGATCATCGGCCGCAATTTCCTGACCAAGATCAACGCCAACATCGGCAACTCGGCGCTCGGTTCGTCGATTCAGGAAGAAGTCGAAAAAATGACCTGGTCGATCCGCTGGGGCGGCGATACGGTGATGGATCTTTCGACCGGCAAGAACATTCACGAAACGCGCGAATGGATCATTCGCAACAGCCCGGTAGCGATCGGCACGGTGCCGATCTACCAGGCGCTCGAGAAGGTCGACGGCAAGGCCGAAGAACTCACCTGGGAGATCTTCCGCGACACGCTGATCGAGCA
>JBBRXI010000221.1:0-4842 GCA_038248575.1 Burkholderiales bacterium
CCGAGGCCGTTGGCGACCACGGCGTTATACATCTGGGCGGTGGCTGCGGTCAGCGGAAGATACGCACCGAGCGCGTGCGCGGTCTGCATGACGATATTCATGTCCTTCTGCCGCATCCACGATTTGAACCCCGGCTTGAAGTTGCGCTCGAGCAGGCGCGGGCCATGCAGTTCGAGCGTTCGCGAATACGCCGAGCCGCTCATAAACACTTCCTTCAACTTGGCCAGATCGACGCCGTTCTTGCGGGCAAAACAGAAGGCCTCGGCGACGATCAGCAGATTGCCACCGGTAACGATCTGATTGGCCGCCTTGGCCGCCTGCCCGGCGCCCGACGCGCCTAGATGGATGACCGATTGACCCATGCAGTCGAACAGCGGCTTGGCTTGGGCGAACGCCGCCAAAGGGCCGCCGACCATGATCGAGAGCGTTCCGGCGATGGCGCCGGTCTCGGCCCCGGAGACGGGTGCGTCGAGAAATTCGATACCCGACTTCTTCAAATCGTCGGCGATCTGCCGGGCCGCAAGCGGATAAATGGTGCTCATATCGACGGCGATCAGGCCCTCTTTGGCCGCCTCGGCGACGCCGTGCGCGCCGAGCATCACTTGGCGCACGTCGGCCGCGTCCGGCAGCACCGAGAAAACGATATCGGCGCCCGCGGCGACTGCGGCCGCGTTCGCGGCGCCCTGGGCACCGACGTCGAGCAGCGGACGCATCGATTGCTCACGGCGCGACCAGACAGTCAGCGCGTATCCCCGCTTGACGAGATTGAGCGCCATCGGGCGGCCCATGATTCCCAATCCGATAAATCCGACCTTCATCCCGCTCTCCTTGGTTGGTAGCGTTCCGGCTTTGCGCGCCGAGCTAGCGCCTGTCGAGGCAACGCTCCATTTTATCGGCATTCATTTGAGCGCCGTCGGCAACCACATGGTAAGGGCCGGGAAATAGGTGATGATCAGTTGGCAAACGACCAACACGCCGAGGAAGCTGACGATGGATCTCGACAGCTTGGTCATCGAAACCCCCGAAATACTCGAGGCGATAAAGAGGTCAACACCGACCGGCGGCGTCAGACACCCAATCGCCAGGTTGGTCGTCATGATCACACCGAAGAAGACCGGGTCGATGCCCAGCGTGATGACGATCGGCACCAGGATCGGCGTCAGAATGGTGATGGCCGCCGATGCGTTGAGGAAGCAGCCGACGATGAGCAACAGAACGTTGATCAGCATCAGGAACATGATCGGATCGCTGGTCAGACTGACGAAATACGCCGCGAGTTGCGATGGAAATTGCTCGCGCGTGATCACCCAGCTGAAGAGCCCGGCCGCGTTCATGATGAACATGACGACCGCCGTACCGATCACCGTACTTTCGAAGATCTTCGGCAGGTGCGAGACCTTGAGGTCCTTGTAGATGAAAAAGCCGACGATCAGGCCATAGAAGACGGCGACGACTGCCGCTTCGGTCGGCGTGAAGATGCCGCCGTAAATCCCGCCGAGGATAATGACCGGCATCAGCAAGCCCCAACTCGCGTTGAGGAAGGACGACCAGACGTTTGCCGCTCCCTTGAATTTTTCGCCGCGATAGCCGAGCTTTTTCGCCTTGAAATAAATCAGGACGCACAGCGAGAGGCCCATGATCAATCCGGGAACGACGCCGCCGAGGAAGAGATCCCCGATCGAGACGCCGGCGATCACGCCATAGACGACCATCGGCACGCTCGGCGGGATGATGATGCCCGTCTCGCCGGCGGCGGCAATGATTGCCGCCGAGAAGCTGCGGTCGTAGCCGCGCTTTTCCATCTCCGGGAAGAGCACGCCGCCGACGGCCGCGGTCGTCGCCGCCGAAGAACCCGAGATCGCCGAAAAGAAGACGCCGGTGATCTGCGCGACGATGCCCAAGCCCCCGGTCAACCAGCCGAACAGCGAATCGGCGAAGACAACCAGTCGTTTTGACACCCCGCCCTGCGACATGGCCGAGCCGGCCAGAATGAAAAACGGGATGGCCATCAGCGGGAACGAATCGTTCGCCGCGATCATTCTTTGCACGACGATGGTCAGTGGCAATCCCGAGTAGAGGATCGACAAAGCGGTCGCCAGGCCGAGCGCTACGGCGATCGGCACATTGAGCAGCAGCAGCGCGGCAAAGGCAATAAACAAAATGGTAACGGTCATTTGCTACTCCCCCTTCACTGATTCGTCGCCGCCGCGGCTGCCAAGGAAGTCGTCCAGGGTGTTCTTGATTTCGCAAATGAAGAGGACGATTCCGGACAGCGGAACGGCGAGGTAGACGTAGCCCATTGGCAAGGAAAGCGCGGCCGATTCCTGATCCATCGTCTCGATGACCATCTCGGATCCGTACCAGATCAGCAGCGCGAAGAAGAGCAGGTTGAAAGCGCTGGCGACGATTTTGGCCGGATAGACGAGGCTTTTCGGCAGCCGTTCGACGACGAGTTCGACGCCGATATGCGAACGGGTTTTGAGTGCGAGCGCCGAACCCATTGCCACCGACCAGATGAACATGTAACGCGCGAGCTCTTCGGAAAAACTCAGCGAGTCGGCGAGTACATAGCGGTAGATCACCTGCAGAAAAATCATGACGGTCATGATGATTGCCGCCGTGATGCCGCACCACTTGGCGAAACCAATGGCGACGTCGTTGATTGCGGTGATGAACTTCATTGTCCCTCCGATGAAAAGCGGGCAATCCGAAGACTGCCCGCTTTATCCATTTCCTGACTTACTGGGTATTTTTGATCTTCTGGATCAGATCCTTGCCAATCTTGTCGGCGAAGGTATCCCAAACCGTCGTCATTTTTTCCTGGAATGCGCCGATCTGTTGCGGCGTCAGTGTCGTCACCGTCATCCCTTTTTCCTTGCTCTTGATGACGTATTCCTTGTCCATCTGCGCCGACAGCGTGCGGTTGAATTGCTTGCCTTCAGCGCTCGCCTTGACGATCGCTTCCTGATATTTCGCCGGGAGTTTTTTCCAGGTTGCGAGGCTGAAGACGACGACCTCGGGCGAATAGGTGTGCCCGCTCAGCGTCAGATATTTTTGCACCTCGTAGAAGCGCGAGGTGTAAATCTGGCCCATCGGGTTTTCCTGCGCATCGACGACCTTGGTCTGCAGTCCGGAGAACAGTTCGCCGCGCGCCATCGGCGTCGGGTTGGCACCGAGCGCCTTGAACATGTCGATGTACATCTTGTTTTCCATCACCCGGATTTTGATCCCCTTCATGTCCTCGGGCTTCTCGATCGGCCGCACGTTGTTGGTGATGTTGCGAAAGCCGTTCTCCCAGGTATCGATGACTTTCATCTTCTTCTGCTCGTCACCGGCGTAGATCTCCTTGGCCAGAGGGCCGTCGACGACCTTGTAGACGTGCTCGCGATCACGGAACATGAACGGCAGTTCGATGACCTGCGTCTTCGGGAGGAAACTCGAGAGAACGGCGGCGGTGGTCAGCGTGATGTCGACCGAACCGAGCTGCAACCCTTCGAGCAATTCACGCTGTCCGCCGAGCAGGCTGTTTGGGAAAATCTGAATGTCGACGGCGCCCGCCGTGCTTTGCTTGACGAGTTCGGCGAATTTTTCGGCCGCCTTGTGATACGGCTCCTCGGTTGGGGCGACATGCCCCATCTTGAGCGTGAATTTTTCCGGCTGCGCGAGTGCGGCGAGCGGCAGCGAGAGGATTGCGGTAAAAACAACGGTCAACACCATTCCTTTTTTCATGATCAACTCCTCCTCAGATAAGTTCTTAAGATCAAAGCGTGGCCGCACATGAAGAAACGGGAGTTTGGCGCTGCCCGCTGCCGACCAGGAAATCGCAGACCGCTTTCGTTACGTCCACGGTGCCGGCTTTGCCGCCGAGATCGCGCGTATGGAGTGCGGGATCCGCCGTGACGTTTTCGATCGCCTGCATGAGCCGTGCGGCCGCCTCGGGCTCGCCGAGGTGCTCGAGCAACATCACGCACGACCAGAAAGTGCCGACCGGATTGGCCAGTCCCTTGCCCATGATGTCGAAGGCCGAACCGTGGATCGGCTCGAACATCGACGGGAAGCGCCGCTCGGGGTCGATATTGCCGGTCGGCGCGATGCCCATGCTGCCGGCCAGCGCTGCCGCGAGATCGCTCAGAATGTCGGCGTGCAGATTGGTCGCGACGATCGTATCGAGCGAGGCCGGCCGATGCACCATGCGGACCGTTGCTGCGTCGACGAGCTCCTTGTCCCAGCGCACGTCGGGGAATTCCACGGCGACCGCTTTGGCGATCTCGTCCCACATCACCATCGCATAGCGCTGGGCATTGCTCTTGGTGACCACCGTCAGGAACTTGCGCGGACGCGACTGCGCGAGCCTGAAGGCAAAGCGCATGATGCGTTCGACGCCCGATCGCGTCATCAGCGATAAATCGGTCGCCGCCTCGTTCGGAAAACCCTGGTGAACGCGGCCGCCGACGCCGGCGTATTCGCCCTCGGAGTTTTCGCGCACGATGACCCAGTTCAGATCCTCCTGACGACAGCGCTTGAGCGGCCCATCGATGCCGGGAAGAATTCGCGTCGGGCGGACGTTGGCGTACATGTCGAAGCCCTGGCAGATTTTGAGGCGCAATCCCCACAACGTGATGTGATCCGGAATGTCCGGGTCGCCGGCCGAGCCGAAGAGAATGCCGTCCTTCTGGCGCAAGGCGTCGAGGCCATCGGCCGGCATCATCTCGCGGTGCGCTCGGTACCAGTCGCCGCCCCAGCCAAAGTTTTCGAATTCGAAGCCGAAGCTGCTGCTCGTCGATGCCAGCGCCTCGAGCGCCTTCTGCCCGGCGGGAATAACCTCCTTGCCAATGCCGTCGC
>JBBRXI010000222.1:0-4789 GCA_038248575.1 Burkholderiales bacterium
CCAATCGGGCGACGCCCAGTCCGTTTTCGCACATTTCGTTAATGCACTGATTCGCGGCATGGTCCACGATGAAGCTTTCGCACAATGACGGCAGTCAGCTGGCCGGCAACGCCTTAATTTTGTTAGCATGGGGCATTGTCACCGCATTTAAATGGACGTGCCGCCACCGCCCACGCGGACCTCGGTGCATGTGGCATTCGTGGCATGACGATCAGCGGTGTCGCACAAAAGGAGACCATCATGATTCGCACGACCCGGCACGCCCTTCTCGTCGCCGTGCTCGCCGTAGCTGCTTCCTGCGAGACTCCTCTGGCGCTCGCCACCGAGCCGATCAAGATCGGAATCGTGGCCGCGCTCTCCGGGCAATCGGCACTCTCAGGAGAGGCGATCACGCGTGGCCTGTCCGTCGCCATCGACGAAATCAACGCCGCTGGCGGGCTCCTCGGCGGCCGCCAGATCAAACTCATCCGCCGCGACGACCAGGGCAACCCGACCAAGGGCGTCATCGCGGCGCGCGAGATGATCTACAAGGAGAAGGTCACGGTGCTTTTCGGCGGCCTTGATACGCCGGTTTCGGTGGCCATCGTGCGCATCGCCAACCAGGAACAGGTGCCTTTCATGGGGCCGTGGGCGGCGGGAACGGAGATTACGCAGAATGACGCCAATCCGAACTTCGCTTTCCGCGTCTCGGCCGTCGACGAAATCGTTAATAAGGCGATGCTCGCGTACGCACTGAAGACGTTCAAGTCGGTAAAGCCGGGACTGATCCTGGTCAACAACCCGTGGGGCGAATCGAACGAAAAGGGACTTCGCGCCGCGCTCGCGGCCAAGGGCATGCAAGCCGCCGGTGTCGAAAAACTGGAAGTCAACGATGTTGACGTCGTGCCGCAACTGACGCGCCTCAAAAGGGCCGGCGCCGACGTCCTGTTCCTCGTCGGCAACGTCGGGCCCGCAGCGCAGGTCGTCAAATCGCTCGACCGCATGGGATGGAAAGTGCCGATCGTCTCGCACTGGGGACCGGCGGGTGGCCGCTTCACCGAACTCGCCGGAGCGAGCGCGGAGAACGTTCATCTGGTCCAGACCTACAGCTTCTTCGGCAAGCAGTCGCCGGTCGGCGAAAAAGTAATCCGCTTACTTAAGGCGAAGTATCCCCAGATCAAGAGCGTCGAAGACATCACGCCGGCGGTTGGCGTCGCCAACGCCTACGACGCAATGCATCTGGTGGCGCTGGCGATCGCCAAAGCCGGATCGACCGACGGCGACGCGGTTCGCCAGGGTTTCTACAAAATCGATCGCTACGAAGGACTGATCAAGACGTACGTCAAGCCGTTTACTCCCGAGGTGCACGACGCCTTGGGCGAGACCGATTACATCTGGGCGCATTTCGTCGACAATCGCATCCTGCCCGTCGGACCGGCAAACTGACGCCAGAACATGACCGGACGACAGCGCACGGCTGTCGTCCTTCCCCGGCCACGATTCCTGAAAGACGATCGCTATGCTCCTCTTTTCCGCGCTGATCAGTGGCCTCGGCCTGGGCAGCATGTACGGCCTCATCGCGCTCGGATTTCACGTGACCTACGCCGTCTCGGGAACGGTGAATTTCGCGCAGGGCAGCACGATGATGCTCGGCGCGGTGCTGATGTACACGTTCGCGCAGACTTTTGCTCTGCCCACGGCGCTGGCGCTCGTTCTGGCGCTCGCGCTGTGCGCCGCGTACGGCCTGCTCGTCGAAGCGCTCGCCGTCCGCCCCTTCGTCAAACGCGCTTCGGACGCCTGGCTGATCGCGACGGTGGCGACCGGGATCGTCCTCGACAACGTCGTGATGTTCACCTTCGGCAGGGAACCGCGCGGCCTGCCGTCGAGCCTCGCGCAAACGCCGATCGAGATCGCCGGTATCGGGCTCGGCGTCTATCCGCTGCAGCTTCTGATTCCGCTCGTCGGTGTGGGCCTCGCTTTCGCCCTGCACCTTGTGTCGCGGCGCACGCGCTGGGGAACGGCGATGCTCGCCGTCGTCCAGAACCGTGATGCGGCGCGGCTCATGGGAATCCCCGCGGGCCGCATCGTCGCCGGCGCTTATGCGCTCTCGGCGGTCTTCGCCGGCGTCGCGGGAACGCTGATCGCACCGCTCATCACGGTGCATGCCGGCATGGGCACGCTCTTCGGCCTCAAGGCTTTTGCCGTCGCCATCCTGGGCGGAATCTCGAACGCCTGGGGTGTCGTTCTTGCCGGCCTGCTGTTCGGCGTCGCCGAGGCGCTGATCACCGCGACGCTGGGCTCAAGCTACACGCAGATCATCTCTTTCTCGCTGGTCATCGTCGCGCTGGCGTTGTTCCCGAATGGGCTCCTGGGCAGGACTCAGGTACGCAAGGTATGAGCAAGCCAATCAACAAAAACAAGGCCAGCGGCGAGGCCGGCGCGGGCCCGTCCGCCGCCGCGAGGCTCCTGCGCCCCTGGCAATTCGTTATCGCGCTGCTGGTTTTTTCCGGCGCCCTGGTGCTCGCCGCGACACTCAACAACTATTACGTTTTCATCCTGGCGAACGTCGCCCTGCTCGCCATCATCGGCATCGGCCTCAACGTTCTGATCGGCCTCTCCGGGCAGATGTCTTTCGGGCACGCCGGCTTCTACGCGATCGGCGCCTACGTCGTCGCCATTCTGACCACTCGCGCGGGTCTCGGATTCTGGCTCGCCTGGCCGCTCGCCGGTCTCCTTTGCGCAATGATCGGCGCCTTTCTGGCGCTCCCGGCGTTGCGCGTCAAGGGCCCTTACCTGGCGATGGTCACCATCGCCTTCGGCATCGTCGTCGAACACGGCCTTATCGAAATGAGCGGCGTCACCGGGGGTCAGAACGGCATCATGGATATCGTCGGGCCCTCGTTCAGCGAGTTGCTCAGCGGAGAACGGGCGATCGCCGTCATCGCCATTGTGACCACGGCGACTTCGCTCTTCGCCTACGCGCTGGTATCGCGCGGAAACTGGGGTGCCGCGATGCGTGCCGTCCGCGACAGCGAAATCGCCGCCGAATCGATCGGCCTCAACCCGCTCATCGTCAAGACCATGGCCTTCGTCGTCTCGGCGTTCCTGGCCGGCCTCGCCGGCGGGCTCTACGCACCGCTCTCGGGCTTCGTGACGCCGGGCAGCTTCGGCTTTACCGAGTCCATCCTCTTCGTCCTCATCGTCATGATCGGCGGCGCCGGTACCTTGCTCGGGCCGCTCGTCGGGGCGCTCATCGTCGGCGTTCTCCCGGAACTCCTGGCGCGATTTGAAGACGCTCGCCTGCTCATTTTCGGCGTACTGCTGCTCGTCGTCCTGTGGTCGGCGCCCAACGGCGTCGCCGGGCTGTTCGTGCCGCTGTGGCGGCGCCTTGCCAAACCGATGGCCGAAAAACCAGAAGCCGGCGACGATGCCGTGACAAACATGGCGATGGCGATCCCCGAACTCAAGAAGCGCCCGCGGCGAACGCTCAGGGCCGATACGCTGTGCATGCAGTTCGGCGGTGTTCGTGCGGTGTGGGAGTTAAGCCTCGGCGTTCAACCGGGTGCGATCACCAGCCTGATCGGACCCAACGGCGCGGGTAAAAGCACGGTCATCAACATGCTCAGCGGGTTTTATACACCGAGCTCGGGACGTATCTTCATCGCCGACGTCGAGTTGCAGGGAAGGAGCGCGTGTGCTGTGGCGCGCACCGGCATCGCCCGCAGCTACCAGACCTCGCAACTCTTTGGCAGCCTGAGCACGGTGGACAACGTTTGTCTGGCCCTCTCGCGTGGCCGGCTCGATACGCTGTTCAGTAACTCGCAAATGCGCTCGCCGCAGGCGCGTCAGCACGCGGCACGTCTCCTGCGCTGGTGCGGCTATAGCGGTCGCCTCGAACTACCGGCGAGCGACCTGGCGCAGGTCGACCGTCGCCTCGTCGAAATCGCGCGGGCGCTGGCCACCGACCCCGACGTTCTGCTACTCGACGAGCCGGCCGCCGGTCTCGCCCGCGAAGACAAGGAGCGCCTGGCCCTGCTGCTGCGCCGCATCGCAGACGCCGGTATCGGCGTCTTGCTCGTCGAGCACGACATGGCTCTGGTCATGGAAATCTCGGACCGTATCATTGTCATCGATGCCGGCGTCTTCCTGGCGAGCGGCACGCCCGCCGCAGTGCAGGACAATCCCGAGGTCAAGAAAGCCTACCTCGGCGAAGCCGGGGCCTTGTCGCCCGTCGACGCAGTAGACCCGCGTGCAGCGCAGGACAGCGGCGCGGTGCACGAAGCGCTCAGCGTACGCGGGCTGACGACGGGATACGGCGCCGCGCCGGTTCTTCACGACATTGGAATGGTGGTAAGCGAAGGGCAAACGGTCGCTTTGCTCGGCGCCAACGGCGCCGGGAAAACGACGCTGATGCGCAGCCTGATCGGCCTGCACCGGCCGGTCAAGGGCAGTATCCGGCTCGCCGGAGAAGAAATTTCCGCGCTACCGACCGAAGCCATTGTCGCCCGCGGCCTGGTATTGGTTCCCGAAGGTCGGCAGGTCTTCCCGGAGCTCAGCGTACTCGACAATATCCGTCTCGGCACCTTCCTCAATCCGGCCGATCGTGAACGTCGTGTCGAGACGATGCTGGAGCGCTTCCCGCTCCTGCGCGAGCGCCTCCATCAGCGCGCCGGCCTGCTCTCCGGCGGCGAACAGCAGATGCTCGCGATCGGACGGGCGCTGATGAGTAAACCACGCTGTCTCATGCTCGACGAGCCGTCATTAGGCATCGCTCCGATTCTGGTGAAGACGATTTTTGAGAAGATCCGCG